>JALYTM010000118.1 GCA_030854305.1 Candidatus Dormiibacterota bacterium | reverse complement strand
CGCCTGGACGATGTGCGCGGCCATGGCATCGGGCGCGTCGGGGGCCACGACCACCTCGTCGACGCCGTCGACAGCGGTCAGGTCGATGGCGGCGGCGCGGGCCATGGCGCCCGGGAAGAACGCGGTGATCTGGTTGTCGTCGGCGTCGGTGGTGATGAATGCCGTCGCCGTGGTCACGTCGTCGCAGTGCAACGCGGGGGCGGTGTCGACGCCTGCCGACTCGAGCGCGGAACCGTACTCGGCGAAGTCGGTGCCCACGGCGGCGCACAACAATGGGCGCTCGCCGAGGAGCGCGAGGTTGTAGGCGATGTTCGCGGCGGTCCCGCCCCGACGCCGGTCGAGCCTCTCGACCAGGAACGAGACATTGAGCACGTGGGCCTGGTCGGCGAGGATGTGGTCGGCGAAGCGCCCGGGGAAGACCATGATCGAGTCGAACGCGACCGATCCGGTGACGGCGATGGAGCCCATGGCCGGCAAGCATAGTGACCGCGGACGGCCCGACCCGCCGCGAGGGGAGAATGAGGTCATGGCACTGTCGCGCTCGACAACGGCGCTGGGGCTGGGAGGACCCCGTTCGAGCAGGGGGGCGATGGAACCCGCCCAGGCGGACGCTGTCGAGGTCTACCGGCGGACGTACACGACCGTCCTTCGGAGCACGGGCGAGACGCGGCTGCGCGTGCTCGAGGCGTCGCACCGCGCAATGCACAGCAGCCTCCACAGCCTCGCCGACTCGCCCGAGCCCGACCTCGGGGCCTTCCTCTACGGCATCCGGCGGCTCCCCGCGGCCGTGTTCGGCGCCCACCTGGTGGTGATGGGCCAGTCGGCCGAGATCTTCGCGCGACACGGCTTCGGCACGTTCGCGGCCGAGATGGAGATCAGCGCCCCCGGGCGCCGGCGGCGCTGGTACGACGACGCACAGGGAACGCTGGCGGTGCTGATCGCCTCCGCTTCCGACGTCGACGACCTGGTGCCCACGCTGGTGGCCTTCCAGATCGAATGGAACAAGCTGCATGCCGCGCTGCGCGCCGCGGGTGAGCTGCCCCTCGCCGGCGACGCGGCGAGCCTGGCCGCGGCATGTGGTGGTTCAGAGGACGACTGGCTGCAGCTCCAGGAGACGTGGGGTGCGGACTTCAGGGGCCGGCTCGGGGTCATCGCCGAGCGCCACCTCTCGCTGCGCCTACGCATGCTCGGCGGCACCCAGGTGGGCTACGCGCGGGTGACCAGGCGTTGGTGGCAGCAGGTCACCGGCGTGATGCGGTCGGAGGGCCTGCTGGACCGGCCGATCTACTTCGTGAGCAGCAACTCCCACAGCCTCGGCAACCTGGTCACGGGACTCGGGCGGCGGCGCGAGGCCGAGCTGGTCGCGGCCGTCGAGCGCTTCGGACCGGACGAGCTGCGCGACGAGCTGGCCCGTTTGCGTGAAGGCCACGGGGAGGGTAGCTGGGACAACTTCCTGTACTTCGCGATGCGGCTGTGGCTGCGCGACCATGCGACCGACGGCGAGCGCCAGGCGGCGCGTCGCGAGGAACGCGAGCACGGCCTGGTGTCGGTGAACAGCCGCACCGCGCTCGACGTCGCGGCCCAAGTGATCAGCCTGGACCGCCTCGACCCGGCAGCGCTGGACGGACGCCTGCAGCCGGTGGACAACGAGCGGCTGCGGGCGTCACGCGCGGTCATCATCAACATCGACTACCCGCTCGGGCTGGCTGCGTACAACATCCTCCGTGAGGTGGCCGAGACCGCTGCTGAGCTGCGCGGCGTCTACATCCTCGGCAAGGCGGCGACGCTGAACGCCGACGTGGGCGACGTGATGATCAGCGGGGTGATCCACGACGAGCACTCCGGCAGCACGTACTGGCTCGACAACGCCTTCCGCGTCTCCGACATCTCACCGTACCTTCACTTCGGCAGCGGGCTCGACAACCAGCGCGCGGTGACGGTGAAGGGAACCTTCCTGCAGAACCGCGGATACCTCGACTTCTACCACCGCGAGGCGTTCTCGGTCGTCGAGATGGAGGCGGGGCCCTACTGCTCGGCGATGTACGAGATGAGCGAGGCGGCGCGGTACCCGATGGGCGAGCCGGTGAACTTCGCGCGGCTGCCCATCGACTTCGGTGTGATTCACTACGCGTCGGACACACCGTTCACCCAGGCGCGCACGCTCGGGGCGCGCGGACTCTCATATTTTGGAATGGACTCGACGTACGCGTCATCCGTCGCCATCCTGCGCAGGATCCTGCGTCTCGAAGGAGCCCTGCGCGACGGCGAGACAGCGCACGACCTTCCCGTGATGGAGGACGGATCGGAGATGCCGGCAGAGACCAGCACGTGAGACGGGGCCTGCGATCGCGAGCTTGGACGCGGAGGAGCCTGGCCGGGTGGGCGCTCCCCCTGGTGCTGCTCGCCGGCTGCGGTTCGGCGACCGCCGACCCGCCTGCGACGGCGACGGCGACCGCTGCGTACCACTGGACCGGGGCGGTGCTGGTGCACCCCGTCGCCAAACCGTCGTTCACGCTCACCGACGTGCACGGCAACCCGTTCGACTTCCAGTCCGCGACCGCCGGCAAGGTGACCCTGCTGTACTTCGGCTACACGCATTGCCCCGACATCTGTCCGGAGAACATGGCGGCGATCGCCTACTCGCTCAAGAAGCTGCCCAGCGACGTGCGGTCACGCATCGCGGTGGTGTTCGTGACCACCGACCCGGCGCGGGACACACCGCCGGTCCTGGCGGCGTGGCTGGCCAGCTTCGACAGCAGCTTCATCGGGCTGACCGGCAACGCGGCCGAGGTCGACCTCGCTCAGTTCCAGTCCAAGGTCACGATGGCAACCGCGCAGCCGGCGCAGAGCAATGGAGCGTACGGCGTCGACCATGCCGCCCAGGTGATCGCGTACTCACCCGACAACCTCGCGCACGTCCTCTTCTTCCAGGGCATGCCCACCAGCGCGATCACCCGCGACCTCGACCGGCTGGCGACGCATCCGTGGACCGGCGGCTGAGTGCCACGCCCACTCGTGGGGCGGCCTGAGACGACGTTCGACCAGTGCCGCTGCTGACGCTCGAAGACGTCGCCATCGCCTTCGGTGCGGAGGTGATCGTGCGCGGCGTCAGCCTGCGGCTGGAGCCGCGCGACCGGCTCGCCCTGGTCGGCGCCAACGGCACCGGCAAGACCTCTGTGCTTGCCGTCATCGCAGGTGACCTGGAGCCGTTCGACGGGTCGGTCGAATGCGCGGGCGACCTGCGCATCGCGCACCTCCCTCAGGACGCACCGCAGCCGATCGGCGCGTCGGTCCTCGAGGAGGTGCTGGCCTCACGGAGCGACCTGCTCGACATGCGCGCGCGGCTGACCGCTCTGGAGGCACGCATGAGCGCGCAGCCTGACGACCTCACCGAGGTCATGGCCACCTACGGCGAACTGCAGCACGCGTACCAGGACGCCGATGGGTACGACGTCGAGGCCCGCGCTCGCGAGGCACTCGGCGGCCTCGGCATCGACGCGGAGATGCAACGTCGCGACCCGGGGCAGCTCAGCGGTGGACAGCAGCGTCGCGTCGAGCTGGCCAAGCTCCTGCTGGCGGACGCTGATCTGCTGCTCATCGACGAGCCCACCAACCACCTCGACCTCGCCTCGATCGAATGGCTCGAGGACTTCATGGCGGAGGTGCGGGCCACGTTCGTGCTGGTCTCGCACGACCGCCGGTTCCTCGACCGCGTCTGCACCTCGGTGCTGGAGTTGGGCAACGGTGAGGCTGAGGAATATCCCGGCAACTACTCGCAGTACGTGCGGCTGCGCAAGGAGCGGCGGGTGCGTCGCCAGAAAGAGTTCGACTCGCAGCACGCGCACATCGCTCACCAGGAGGAGTTCATCCGCAAGTACAAGGCAGGTCAGCGGGCCAGGGAGGCGCGCGGACGTCAGAAGCAGCTCGACCGTTTGGAGCGGGTCACCGCACCACATCGCGACCGCCGGCCACGGCTGCGGTTCAGCTCCGCCCCGGGCTCGCAGATCCTCCTCAAGACCGGGGAGATGGAGATCGGTCACAGCGGCACCACCCTGCTGCGCGTGCATCCCCTGAGCATCGCCCCGGGGGAACGGATCGCCATCGTGGGGCCCAACGGGAGCGGCAAGTCGACCCTGCTGCACACCCTCGCCGGGGAGCTGGCACCTATCAAGGGGCGCGTCAACCTCGGTCCCCGCACCGAGCGGCGGCTGTACCGCCAGGACCTCGGCCGCGGAGGCGCTGAAGGCATCGCCGGCGCGTCCTCGACCGACGACGACCGAACCGTCATCGACGACCTGGTCGCTGACCATCCCGTCAGCGCCGAGCGCGCGCGCAGCATGCTGGGCGCACTGCTGTTCAGCGGCGACGACGTGCTCAAACGCATCGGTGACCTCAGCGGTGGGGAACGCGCCCGCCTCCTGCTCGGCAAGCTGGCGCTGGAGCCCACCAACCTGCTGCTCCTCGACGAACCGACCAACCACCTCGACATCCCGGCCCAGGAGGTGCTCGAAGAGGCGTTGCTCGGCTACGCCGGGGCGGTGGTGTTGGTGACGCACGACCGCGCGCTCATCGACGCTGTGGCGACGCGGACGTGGGCGGTGGAAGGCGACGGCATCCGCGAGGTGCTGGGTGGATACAGCGACCTTCTCCGGGTGCGCGAGAAGGAGCGGCGCGAACGCGAGCGCCAGCAGCATGGCAGCGCCGCCGTCACCGAGCGCGTCGAAGCATCCGGCCGGCCCGGGTCGGCGCGCCCGGCGACCGCGGAGGTGCGCCGGCTCGAGGCCGAGATCGCCTTGTTGGAGGAGGAGCTGAGACTGTCGCGCAAGCGGCTGCTCGACCCGGAGACGTTTGCGGACGTGGACCGCGGCGCCGAGGCCGGGCGCGAGCACGATCGGCTCACCGGCGCGCTCGCGGAGCTGTACGAACGGTGGACGGGCCTGTCCGACATCGGCTGACAGGCACGACGGTGCCACCCGGCCGCCCTCCGTACACTCCCGGTCGTGGACATCCGCAAGGAGGCGCTGACTGCGCGACAGCCGGTGGTCGGGGACATCCTCATCACCGCACAGGAGATCTGTGAACGGGTCGCCGTCCTCGGCACCGAGATCGACGCGCACTACGCCGGGGCGGAGCGTCCGCTGGTGCTGGTCTGTGTGCTCACCGGGGCGCTCGTGTTCACCGCCGACCTTGCGCGAGCACTCACCATCGACGTGGAGTTGCACTGCGTGGCGGTGCGGTCCTACGGGGACGCCACCGTCAGCTCGGGTCGCGTCGACATCGTCCACGACGCGACCACCGCGCTGGGCGGTCGCGATGTGCTCCTCGTCGAGGACGTCGTCGACACCGGTGGCACCGCGCATTTCCTGCTCGACCGCTTCGCCGCACAGCGGCCGCGCTCGCTGCGGCTGGTGGCTGTCTTCGACAAGGTGTCCCGCCGGCGTCGCGCGGTGAGGGTGGACTGGCGGGGCTTCGAGATCGCCGACCACTTCGTGGTCGGGTACGGGCTCGACCACGCGGGCCGCCACCGCAACCTCCCCGACCTCCACGTGCTCGTCGAGGGTTGACCGGGACGCGCGCGGCGCCGCTCGCGCTGGTCGGAGCCACGCTGGCGGTGTCGGTGTCGGCCATCCTGATCGCCGAGGCGCGCACCGACCCGGCAACCGTGGTGTGGCTGCGCATGGCGCTGGCCGTCGTGCTGCTCACCCCGTGGG
>JALYTM010000117.1 GCA_030854305.1 Candidatus Dormiibacterota bacterium | reverse complement strand
CTCCGTGTCGGTCTGGGCCGACGACAGCCGCCGGCTCTGCACCCTCCGCCCCGCCCCGCCCGGCACGTCGCCGGCCGCGCAGCTGTACCTGGTCGACCCCGCCGCACAGGCGAGCCACTTCGTCGCCGAGCTGCCGCCCCCACCGCAGGGCTCGCCCAACCCCGGCGGGTGGCAGGTCCTCGCCTGCAGCACGCTGTCGGACCGAGGCATCGTCACAGTGGTGGACCAGGCCGGCGTCCGCGCCGTCCGGGTGCTGACGCTCTCCACCGGCCGGTTGGTCTACGCCACGGATCAGCCGCTCGACGGGGGCTGCTCCTGCGCGATCACCGCGCTCAACGTCAGCCACGACGGCGCCGTGGCGATCGAGACTCTCGTCTCCGGCGCCGCCAACCTGGTCGACCTGCGTACCGGGGCGACCACCCGGTGGCCGGGGCCGTCGGCGCCGAACGCCGGACTCACATGGACAGGGCGTCGCACCATCTTGTGGCTGGGTAGCCGGGACAACACCGACGCCGTCGTGGAGGTGCCCACGGGCCGGGTCACTTGGCGGCCGGCGGCCCCGAGCAGCCTCGCAATCGTCGCGGTGCGCCCGAGCGCGGACGACGTCATGCTGGACGCCTCGTCGGCCGAAACGAACGGCCGCTACGTCATCGTCTTCGCGAACGGGTCCCAAGCCGCCGTGCCGTCCTGGCTGTCGAGCCCGTGAGCCGGCACCCGCGGCCGCTGCCGGGTACCGGCACGGTACGGTGATAGCGTCAGATTTCAAGGAGGCGGACATGACGGTTGAGGTGGGCGACGAAGCTCCCGATTTCACATTGGTCGACCAGGACGGTGCCAAGGTGCAGCTGTCGGCGTTGCGCGGCCGCAACGTGGTTCTGATCTTCTATCCGCTCGACTTCAGCCCAACGTGCACCCGTGAGCTGAAGGAGATCGCACGCACGCAGGAACGCTACGACGCCGCCGGGGCGGAGGTCTTCGGCATCAGCGTCGACTCCAAGCACACCCACAAGGCGTTCAGGCGGGACGAGGAGCTGACCGCACGCCTGCTGTCCGACTTCCAGCCGCGAGGGGCAGTGGCCGCGAAGTACGACGCCTACCTCGAGGACGCCGGGTTCGCCACACGAGCGACCTATGTCATCGACAGCAAGGGCATCGTGCGCGGCAAAGTGGTCAACTCACCGGCCAACGCCCGCAACGCCGACGAGTACCTGGAAACCCTCGCCAGCTGCCCGTTGTAACCCTGCTCGACGACCGCCGGATCAGCGCCGGCGCAAGGTGTCGGCCAGCGCCACCGCGCTGAGCGCGGCCCCGGCGAACACGCGCGGGTTGGTGACGTGGTTGCGGAGATGCACCGCCAGCATCACCCCGTTGGCCGCCGCCAGCGCGAGCGCCAGGCCCAGGGTGGCGTTGTCGGAGTGGTCGCCGTCGATCAGCGACTTCACCGCCAGCGTCGCCCACAGTCCGCCGAAGGCGACGCTGCCGTAGGCGCGCGCGGGGGAGGTGGTGAACAGGTCGCGACGCATCGACAGGAAGGAGGCGGTGTCGGCGGCGCCGGCGAGGGCGACGCGGGTGGTCAGCTTCATGTGGGTCTCCTCAACCGGTGGGCACGCGCATGAAGCTCTCGGCGTAGCGACCCTCACCGAGCTCATGCTGTTCTGCGTTGGCGCGTCCCCACTCGCGGAGACGCTTCTCGAGCTGGTCCCAGTCGTCGTACTGGCTGGCGTGACACCGCAGCGCGTCGAGCTTGCGGTCGAAGCTGTCGGTCACGTCGATGACCACGTCTCCCTGCATCGCGGCCATCATGTACACCTCGCCCACCGTGTACGGCTCCAGGCCCTCCTTCTCGAGGAGCTCCGGGTGCGCGAAGGGGTTGCGGGAGTCCGGGTAGACCGCCGCCAGCGTCGCCTCGCCGGCCGCGAGGTGGTCGGGATGGCTGGCGAAGATGCGCGTGTAGTTGCGGTCCGGTGACTGCGCCATGACCCGTTGCGGCTGCTTCTGGCGGATCACGCGACTGATGTCGCGGCGCAGGTCGATGGTGGGGGTCAGCCGTCCGTCGGGGTAGCCGAGGAACGTGATGTCGGTCACACCGACGGCCGCCCCGGCCGCCGCCTGCTCCCGGCGCCGGATGCGCGCCATCTCGGGGCGGCTGATGCTGCGGTCCGAGCCGCCTGCATCGCCGTCCGTGATGATGCAGTAGGACACGGTGCGTCCCTCCGACGTCCAGCGCGCCGTGGTGGCGGCGCAGCCGAAGTCGCAGTCGTCGGGGTGAGCGACGACGACGAGGATGCGGTCGACGGAGTCGCTCTCAGGCACGATCGTCGATGGTAGCGGAGGCTCCACGACCGCCGACCGCGACGGTGTCCCCGACCTACACTGCCGCCATGACCTCATCGACGGCCGAGGCGCAGCTGGGCCGCCTTGCCGCCTTCGTCGGCGAGTGGCGGGGTGAAGGCAAGGGCCGTTGGGGCGACGCCAGGTTCGGGTACCGCGAGGAGCTGGGCTTCGTCCACGCCGGCAAACCGCAGCTGGCCTATCGCCAGCGCACCCGCGCCGCCGATGACGGCCGCCCCCTCCACGCCGAGGACGGCTTCTGGCGGGTTGCCGATGGCGGCGTCGAACTGGTGCTGGCCCAAAGCATCGGCATCGTCGAGCTCGGCCAGGCCCGCTGGGAGGCGGGGCTGCTGCGAGTCAGGGCGTCGGTGCTGCTGAGCACCCCGTCGGCGATGACGGTGACCGACGTGGAGCGGGTCTACGCCGTCGAGGGCGACGTGATGCGGGTCTCGATGCGCATGGCCACCGACGGCGGTGCGCTGCGTCCCCACCTCGAGGCCACGCTGCTGCGCGTGCGCTGATGCCTCCGACGGCGGCCGCGCTGTGCGCTCTGCTGCTGGTCCTCGCGGGCTGCGGAGCGGTAGCCGACAACGCCGCCTTCGATGGCGACTACCAGTCGCAGCAGGCCGCGGAGGTGACCGTCCAGGGCGCGGTGACCGCTCTGCTCGGCGACGCCCCCGCCGGCGCCGATGGCTCCCACCAGCGGTTCGACGTCACCATCGACGGCACCGTCGTCGAGATCGACCACAACATTGCGCTGGCTCCCCGGGTGCCGATCGCCACCGGCGACACCGTCCTCATCCACGGGCAGTTCGAACCCGACCCCGGTCACCCCGTGATCCACTACACGCACCACTCCACCGGCAGCCACGAGGGCGGCTGGATCCAGCTCAACGGACAGACCTACCAGTAGCCATCGCCGGCTGCTTGCTTCGTCCGAGGCGGCTGCGGATGCTGAGAGGGGTACCGTTGCCCTGATGCGCATCCCCACCAGGGCCGACCTCGCCGCAGCGGTCGGCGGCCTGCTGCCCTCCTCGTCCCGGCCGTTCCCGATCCAGGACCCCGCCCCCGACCCCGGCATCTTCGGGCCCGGCTCGGTGACATGGCGGGTGATGGCCGAGCCGCTGCTCATGCTGGGCGCCGGACGTGCCCTGCTGATGCAGGCTGCCCAGCCGCTGGTGGCTGAGGGCGCCATCGAGCACAGCACCTACGCCAGCGACCCGTTCGGGCGGTTCGAGCGCACCGTGGAGTGGGTCACCGTGGTCTGCTTCGGCACCACCGCCGAGGCGCGCAAGGCGACGCGCCACGTCAACCGCCTGCACCGGTCGGTCGAGGGCATCCTCTCGCGTGACCACGCCACCGGGCGGGTCCGCGCCGGCGCGCCGTACAGCGGCCGCGACACCGAACTGCTCCGATGGGTGCTGGCCACCTTCATCGACACCATGCTGGTGGCTCACGACGCGTTCGTCGGAGGGCTGACCGAGGAGGAGCGCGACCGTTTCGTCCGGGAATGGCAGGCGGTCGGCGACTTGATGGGCGTCCCCGCCACCATGGCATGGCAAACGCGGGCCGAACTGGCCGACTACGTGGCCGCGCAGGTCGCGTCCGGCGAGGCGATGCCGGGGGCGGGTTCGCGGCTGGTGTCGCAGACCATCCTCCACCCACCGGTCGTCTCCGCCGCGATGCGCCCGCTGTGGGCCACTGTCTCCTTCACCACCACGGGGTTGGTCCCGGAGCCGGTCCGCAGGGCCTACGGCATCCGCTGGACCCCCGTGCACGCCGCCGCCCACGCGGCGCTGGCCCGGTCGCTGCGCACTGGTCGTGGCGCGCTGCCGCGGCGGCTCAAGGTGTCGCCGGTGTACGACCGAGCACTGGCTCGGTCGGAGGGAAGGCCGAGCGCCGATGAGGGCGCCGCCTGAGGCACGCCACTTCCACCATCAATCCGCTAAACTATCAAATGATAGTTGGCATATAACGAACGCTCATAGCCAGCTCCTACGTCCCTGTCTCCGGAGGGAGGGACGAAAGTGACCAGGAGGGAACACCATGGACCCAGTTGAAGCCCGTCAGCCCGTGGTGAGGGAGAACACACCGACCGGACCACCTGTCGATGCGGTCGGCCCACCGCCGGCGCCGGCCGGGTCCGCTGTGGTACCGGCGGCCGGCACCACCACCACCGCAACCTCCGTCGGCGCCACCCGCACCATGGTTTCGCCGGGCGGATACCGAGCCGTCCAGTTCGTGTGGCTGATCGCCGGCGTGCTCGACATCATCCTCGCGCTCGACTTCGTTTTCCGCGCCGCGAGCGCTGCCGACACCGGCTTCTACCACTACGTCTACGCCCTCGGCTCGCGGCTGGCGCGACCGTTCAACGGCATCTTCAACGCCAAGGCGGCGTTCGGCCAGTCGCAGCTGCGCTGGGCCGACGTCGTCGGCATCGTGGTCTTCAGTCTCGCCGGGTGGATCGTCGTCAAGGTCATCCGGATCGTCACCACCCCCAAGACGACGGTGACACCCGTCTGACCCGTCCGGCGCACCCTTCCTGGAAGCCCGGCCCACCCGTGGGTCCGGGCTTCTTTCATGTCCAGCCCTGATCGAAAGAGAATCGTACCTTTTTCCTATCCTCAAGTGTTACAGTCCCATAGGGCGGTTGCCGCCCACAATAAGGAGGCACGGGACATGGGTCTAGGCGTCGGAATCCTGCTGATCGCGGTGGGCGCGATCCTCGCGTTCGCGGTCAACGTCGACACGTCCGGGACGGGGGTCAACCTGCACACGATCGGGCTGATCCTGCTGGTCGTCGGCGTTCTCGGCACGGTGCTGTCGATGGCGTTCTGGTCGTCATGGGGAGGCTTCAACAGCCGCCGCCGCACCACCACCACCACCCCGGGTGCGGTTCCGCCCGGCACCACCACCACCACGACCACCGACCAGCCGTAGTCCGCTGACGCGCTGGGGGAGCGGGCCGGCCGAGCCGGTCCGCTCTCTTGTCGTTCATGGCGATGGCCCACAATCAGGAAACTGAACGGAGGAACAGCCATGGACAGCACAGCGGTGGTGGTGACCGGTGCGTCGACCGGGATCGGTCGCGCCACAGCGCTGCATCTCGACTCCCTCGGGTTGCACGTGTTCGCAGGTGTGCGGCGTGACAAGGACGGCGCCGAGCTGCGGCGGCAGTCGAGCGGGCTGCTGACCCCGATCCGGCTCGACGTGACCAAGCCCGACGAGGTCGCCGCGGCCGCAAGCGTGGTCGGTGACGCGGTACGCGACGGGCGGCTGCTGGGCATCGTCAACAACGCGGGCATCGCCGTGGCCGGGCCGGTGGAGTTCATCCCGTTGGAACAGTGGCGCCGGCAGCTCGAGATCAACGTCCTCGGCGTGGTTGCGACAGTGCAGGCG
>JALYTM010000116.1 GCA_030854305.1 Candidatus Dormiibacterota bacterium | reverse complement strand
ACGTACACCTGCAACGTGTACTGCGTGTCCGGCAGGCCGCGCGCTGCCAGGGGCGCGGTGCGGAACGCTGATGGCGCGCCGGCGAGCCGGGACTCGTCGTAGTACCGTGACCGGATCACGCTGTGCGGGCAGACGAAACTGCAGTTGCCGCACTGGATGCACAGGTCGGGGTCCCAGACCGCAACCAGCTCGGAGACATTGCGTTTCTCGTAGGCGGCGGTGCCGCTGGGGTAGGTGCCGTCCACCGGCAGCGCACTGACCGGCAGCTCGTCGCCGCGGCCGGCGATCATCTTCGCGGTGACGTTGCGGACGAACTCCGGCGCATCCACTGGAACGACCGGCGGCAGCTCGCGAGTGGCGGTCACCCGATCAGGCACCTCGATTTGGTGCAACGCCGCCAGTGCGCGATCGACCGCGGCCTCGTTGCGTTCCACCACCTCCGCGCCGCGGCGGCCGTAGGTCTTCGCGATCGCTGCCTTGATCTTGCCGATCGCCTCGTCACGCGGCAGCACGCCCGAGATGGCGAAGAAGCAGGTCTGAAGGATGGTGTTGGTGCGCCCGGCAAGGCCAACCTCTCGGGCGATTCGAGCGGCGTCGATGGCGTAGACGTTGAGACGCTTGGCGAGGACTTGGGCCTGCACCGGTCGGGGCATCGCGTCCCAGACCTGGTCGGGCGGGTGCGAGCAGTCGAGAAGGAGCGTCGCCCCGACCGCTGCCCGGCCGAGCACGTCGACCTTGTCGAGGAACCCGAAGTGATGGCAGCCGACGAAGCTCGCCTGCTGCACGAGATATGGGGCCTTGATGGGCTGCGACCCGAAGCGAAGGTGTGACACGGTCTGCGAGCCCGACTTCTTGGAGTCGTAGACGAAGTACCCCTGGGCATTGAGGCGCTCCTCCGAACCCAGAATTTTGATGGTGTTCTTGTTCGCGCCGACGGTTCCATCTGAGCCGAGTCCGAAGAACACAGCGCGCACCGTGCTTGGGGGCTCGATGTCGAGCGACGCGTCGAACGGCAGGCTCGTCCCCGAGACATCGTCGATGATGCCGACGGTGAACCCTCGTCGTGGCCGTTCGCGCGCCAGCTCGTCGAAGACCCCGACGACCATCCCCGGGGTGAACTCCTTCGAGGAGAGGCCGTAGCGGCCGCCGATCACCACTGGCAACGTCGCTCGAACTGTGTCCGCGAACGCCTCGGCGAGCGCGGCGAACACCTCCAGGTACAGCGGCTCCCCGCTCGAACCCGGCTCCTTGGTTCGATCGAGAACGGCGACACGGCGCACGCTCGCCGGCAGGGCATCCAGCAGCGCCCTGACAGGGAAGGGGCGGAACAGCCGCACCTGGACAACACCGACGCGCTCGCCGCGCGCGACGAGGTGGTGGATCGTCTCGCGGACCGTCTCTCCCGCCGAGCCCATCACGACGATGACCCGTTCGGCCTCCGGGTGCCCTGTGTAGTCGACGATGTGGTAGCGACGACCGGTGCGCTCGGCGAGTCGTGCCATCGCGTCCTCGACCACGTCAGGCGTCCGCGCGTAGAACGGGTTCACCGTCTCCCTGGCCTGGAAGTAGACGTCCGGATTCTGAGCGGTGCCGCGGATGAACGGCCGCTCCGGCGAGAGCGCACGGCCGCGATGGGCGCGAACGAGCGCCTCCGGAACCAGCGCGCGAAGATCGTCATCCGAGAGCATGTCAATGGTGTTCAGCTCGTGCGAGGTCCGGAAGCCGTCGAAGAAGTGGACGAACGGCACCCGCGACTCAAGCGTGGCGGCGTGAGCCACCAGCGCGAGGTCGTGAGCCTCCTGCACCGACGCCGAGGCAAGCAGCGCGAACCCCGTCTGCCGGACCGCCATCACGTCCGAGTGGTCGCCGAAGATGGACAGTCCCTGCGCCGCGAGCGAGCGGGCGGCGACGTGAAGAACGGCCGGGGTCAGCTCACCGGCGATCTTGTACATGTTCGGGATCATCAGCAGGAGGCCCTGCGATGCCGTGAAGGTGGTGGCCAGCGCCCCGCCCTGGAGCGCTCCGTGCAAGGCCCCGGCGGCACCGCCCTCGCTCTGCAGCTCCACCACGGCGGGCACACTGCCCCAGACGTTGGTCCGCCGGCGACTGGCCCATTCGTCCGCCAGCTCAGCCATCGGCGAAGACGGGGTGATCGGGTAGATGCAGCAGACCTCGCTGAGCCGGTAGGCGACCGACACCGCGGCTTCGTTGCCGTCGACCGTCGCGCGCATCAGCCCGGCTCCGTGACCATGTCGATGGCATGGACGGGACATTGCTCGAAACACGTGCCGCAGCCGGTGCAGCGGTCGTAGTCGAAGCGGTAGCGATGGCCGACGCCGAGCTTGATGACAGCGGTCTCCGGGCACGCCCCCAGGCACCCGTCACACTCGAAACAGTTGCCGCACGACAGGCACCGGCGGGCCTCGTACGTCGCCGCCTCGGCGGACAGGCCTCCGACCACCTCGCCGAAACTCGCGACCCTCAGGTCTGGAGCGAGCTCGGGTTGCTGGCGGCGGTCGGCATCGCCGAAGTACCACAGGTGCAGAGAGTCGAACGTCGCGAGCTCATGCCTCGGCGCCCTTGCCGTCGCACTGCTGCGCAGGTGTTCGTCGATGTAGCGAGCGGCCTTCTTGCCATGGCCCACGCCGATGGTCACGGTGCGCTCGCTGGGCACCATGTCACCGCCCGCGAACACCCCGGGACAACCGGTCATCATCGACGTCGACACCTGCACGGTGCCGTCCGCGTCGAACTCCACTCCCGGCACCCCGCGCAGGAACGCCGTGTCAGTCTGCTGGCCGAGCGCCAGGATGACGGTGTCCGCAGCAAGCGTCTCGAAGCGCCCGGTCGGCTGCGGGAACCCGGCGTCGTCAAGCTCCATCACCTCGACAGTCAGCTCGGGGCCGTCGAAGGCCGTGATCGTCCGCAGCCAGTTGATCCGGACCCCCTCCTTCTCGGCGTCCTCCGCCTCCTCGGTGTGGGCGGGCATCTGGGCCCGGGTTCGGCGGTAGACGATCAGCGCTTCGTCGGCACCCATCCGGCGGGCCACCCGGGCTGCGTCCATGGCGGTGTTGCCGCCTCCGTAGACGGCGACCCGGCGCCCGATCGCCGGGCGCTCCCCGGACTCGACACTGCGCAGGAAGGACACGGCGTCGACGATCCTCCCGGCATCGGAGGCGGGGATGTCGACCCGCTTCGAGAGGTGGGCGCCGACGGCCACGAAGACGGCGTCGAAGTTGCCCTCAAGACGCTCGGCGGCGAGGTCGTCGACTGTGTGCCCGCACTCGATGTGGACCCCCAACGCCACGATCCGATCGATCTCTGCGTCGAGCACCTCGCGCGGCATCCGGTACGCCGGGATGCCGTAGCGCATCATCCCCCCAGGCTTCGCTCCCGCGTCTCGGATCTCGACATGGTGACCGAGCCGGGCGAGGTGGTACGCCGCCGACAGGCCGCTCGGACCGGCACCGATGATCAGCACTCGCCTCCCGCTGTCGGCCGGGGGAGGGTCCAGCCTCCAACCCCGCTCCAGCGCGAGATCGCCGAGGAATCGCTCGACGGAGTGGATCGAGACGGCGCTGTCGAGGTTGGCACGGTTGCAGACGCTTTCACACGGGTGGTAGCAGACCCTCCCGTGGATCGCCGGCATCGGGTTGTCCCGGACGAGCTCGCGCCACGCCTGCTCGTGACGTCCGGCCTCGGCGTGCGCCAGCCACGCCTGAATGTTCTCGCCTGCGGGGCAGCCGGCGTTGCACGGCGGCATCAGGTCGACGTACACGGGGCGGCGAACCCGCACCGGTCCCACGCGGGGAAGCCCGTGCAACAGGTCAGGGAGCGGCGTGACGTCCCGCGGCAACCCGGTCATACCGCGTCGCCGATCAGCGGGCCGCGCCCAACGCCGTCTGTTCGAGGCGAGGTCGCGAGGGGGTCAGTCATCGACAGCCACCACATGCAGCTCCCGGGGGCCGTGGACTCCGCGCGTCAGGGTCATCTCGATGTCCGCGCTCCGCGATGGACCGGTGATGAATACCACCTGGCTGGGCAGTCCTCCCGGCCAGTAGTTCTCAGTGTGACGGAAGACGTCAGCCGGCGCCGCCACGAGCCGCGAGGTTCGCGCAACCGGGTCCCGGGCCGGCCGGTGACAAATGGCACTTGTTGGCGTCCGTCGCGGCCGTCATCGTGTCGGTTTACGACTACTGGGCGCTTCCAATCGACTCACTCGCCGGGGGATAGATATGGCCACCGAGAACCCTCCGATCGCCGACCAGCGAGTGCAGCCGGCAGCGGTCTCCGCGCAGGCCCGGCCCGCGGTTGGCAGTGTGCCTGGGAGCGGCTTCGCGGCGACATTCCGGCGCAGCATCGACGACCCAGCAGGCTTCTGGGGTGAGGCGGCGAGCCTCATCGACTGGATGCGGCAACCGCGACAGGTTGTCGACACCTCGAGATTGCCGTTCGTACGCTGGTTTCCCGACGGTGTGCTCAACACCTGTTACAACGCGCTCGATCGCCACGTCGAGGCGGGCCGGGGTGCAGACATCGCATTGATCTACGACAGCCCCGTGACCGCGACGATGCGGCGATACACCTACTCAGAGCTACGCGACGAGACCGCTCGTCTGGCGGGGGCGTTGCGCGCTCTTGGGGTGGAGAAGGGCGACACAGTCGTCATCTACATGCCCATGGTCCCCGAGGCGGTGATCGGCATGCTTGCGTGCGCCCGCCTCGGTGCGGTGCACTCGGTGGTGTTCGGTGGCTTCGCCGCGCCGGAGTTGGCAGCGCGTATCGACGACGCCAAGCCCAAGGTCGTGCTCAGCGCCTCGTGTGGCATCGAGCCCAAGCGGTGCGTCGCCTACAAGCCCCTGCTCGACCAGGCTCTGCGTCTCGCGGCGCACCAGCCGGCGTACACCGTTGTCAAGCAACGGGCCGAGAGTCGGGCCGACATGGGCGAGCGCGACCTCGACTGGGATGAGATCGTGTCGGCAGCCGGACCAGTTGACTGTGTCCCGGTCGCAGCGACCGATCCGCTGTACATCCTCTACACGTCTGGGACCACCGCGGGCCCCAAGGGTGTGGTCCGCGACAACGGTGGACATGCCGTCGCCCTTGCCTGGAGCATGCTGAACATCTACGACGTGCGACCGGGTGACGTGTTCTGGGCGGCCTCTGATGTCGGATGGGTCGTGGGGCACTCGTACATCGTGTACGCCCCACTGCTGGCCGGGATCACCACGGTGCTGTACGAGGGCAAGCCGGTCGGCACGCCGGATCCCGGCGCTTTCTGGCGCGTCATCGCCGAGCACAAGGTCAACACCATGTTCGGCGCGCCAACAGCGTTTCGCGCCATCAGGAAAGAGGATCCAGAGGGGCGATTCAAGCTGCCGTACGACCTCGGCCACCTCCGGGCCCTTTTCGTGGCGGGAGAAAGACTCGATCCCGCCACCTACCACTGGGCTTCCGATCTGTTGAGCGTGCCGGTGATCGACCACTGGTGGCAGACGGAGACAGGCTGGGCGATCGCGGCCAATTGTCTCGGCATCGAGCCCCAGCCGATCAAGCCGGGATCGCCGAGTCGCCCCGTTCCCGGGTACGACGTGGGCGTCGTCGACGGCGAGGGTCGTCCGGTTGCCCCAGGCGTCACTGGTGAGATTGTGATTCGCCAGCCACTGCCGCCGGGAACACTCACAACTCTCTACAACGCCGACCAGCGATACGTGTCGGCGTACTTCGACGGCCACCCGG
>JALYTM010000115.1 GCA_030854305.1 Candidatus Dormiibacterota bacterium | reverse complement strand
CGAGGGCGGCATGGGCGTGGCGAGCGGTGAGAGCCTCGGCCTTGGCCGCGCCGGCACGAAGCTTCGTCACCTCCTTGGACACGATCTGGCCGAGGTAGGTGGTCACGGAGATGCCCCGTACGCGAGCGGCCTCGCGGAACTCGCCCCACACCGCGTCGGTGACGGTGATGCGGGCCATGTGGTCGCGTGTCTGGTCGGTCACCGTAGTGACTCTGTCAGCAAAGCATCCTTTGATGCAAGTGTGTGCAGCCAACTATCGGTCAACCAGCACGAGAGACGGGTAGCAGGTGGAGAGGCGCGGACCAGACACGAGATGGAGAGCTGCGAGGAGAGAAGGGAGATAGACGGAGGCGGCAGGCGGATACCGAGGTGGATGCGAGAGCTGCGTCGATCGGAGCCTGCCGTACGCGGGTCACGCGGAGGCCTAAACCCACCCGCCCCGCGGCCTCCGCCGCGCACACATCTCCCCCAGGGGGGAGATGCTTCTCTCCTCTGATTGGCTGATTCAGAGTCAGTGGGAGGGCCGGTTCGAATCCTCTCCCCAGCCAGAGTCGGCCGGGACGCAGTTACAGGTTCCTGGCCGAAGACCATCGTGGGCATGACCTGCAGAACGACGATTTCGTCCGCCGGTTGCGCCTGTTAACCGATGAATTCCGCGGAACCGAGCCTGACCGGGAGAGGCGGACCGCCGCCCATCGGTGACCCGTATTCGATGATCGACTGACGAGGGCCGTAGCTCCCTCGACGCCGGGGAGGACGCAAGAGAATGATCCAATGACCATCACCCTGATCACCGGAGGTGCCCGGGGACTCGGTCGCGAGGCAGCACGCCGACTCATCGCCGCAGGCCACACCGTGTACATCGGCGCCCGCGACCCAGGACGTGGCCAGCAGGTTGCAGTCGAGCTCGGTGCCCACCTGCTCGTCCTCGACGTCTCGGACGATGCCTCAGTCGATGCGGCCGCCCGTCGTCTCCAGCAGGAGGCGAGCCATCTGGACGTGCTGGTCAACAACGCTGCGATCGCCGGCCCCCGCAAGCCGCCCAATGAAATGACCGCGGCAGACGTGCGGGGCGTCTACGAAACCAACGTCTTCGGCGTCATCCGGGTCACTGGCGCCTTCCTGCCGTTGCTGCAGGCTGCCCCTGCCCCGGTCGTCGTGAACGTCAGCAGTGGCCTGGGTTCGCTGGCGCGCACGACCGACCCTTCTCGATTCGAGTCCAGCGGGCCCTTCCTCGCCTATGCGTCGTCCAAAGCCGCTGTGAACATGCTCACTGTCCAGTACGCCAAGGCGTTCCCTGCAGTCCGCTTCAACGTCGTGGATCCTGGCTACACAGCAACCGACCTGAACCGCCACCGCGGTACGCAGACCGTCACGGAGGGAACCGATGCCATTGTTCGCATGGCGACGCTCGGGGCGAACAGCCCAACGGCGACGTTTGTCGACGCGAAGGGTCGAGTTCCCTGGTAGCCGAAGAAGTGTCCCGAACCAGGTTGGCTGGCCAGCTGTCAGCCACGTGCGCCTTCAGGTGATCGGTACCGTGTACCAGTCAAACGTGGTGGTGCAGGCACCGAAGCTGAGCTTGTATTCGTGCAGGCCCGGGTTGAGCCCGAGCCCCCCCTTCCCAGCGCTGGTTCCCAGGCTCACGTAGCGCTTCGCCAAGGCGGATGCCCTGTCGATGATCCCCTCGACAACGAGGTCGAGAGCCGACGCGGTGCGGCCCTGTGGCGACGACGCCAGGTATTGCGTGTGCAGGCTGACCGGGGTGACGTAGACGACCGCTCCGGCGAGAACGGTGCCGCGATCGCGCGCGACCAGGCACTCGATCTCTGCCGGGAACAGCGCCGCGAGGTGCTCCATCTCGTCGCGGGAGTGGGTGGGGACGGCCCCGTGACGTTGGCGCAGGACTGAGGTCAGCACCGGCCAGAATGCCGCCAGCTCAGCGGGCCCCGAAGAGAGTTCGATGCCCGACCGCAGGGCCTTGCGGATCGCCGAGGATCTCCCCCGGCTCACGTGCCCGCGGTGGTTCACATCAACGAAGGCCGCCAGCTCCGAGCGCGTCCAGGCTGCCCCTGCACGGAATAGCGCATGGACGTCGGAGCCCTGCACCCGGCGATGAAAGATCGTGGGAACTGCCTTGTACACCAGCCTCTGGAATCCGGTAGCCCGGTAGGCGCGGACCACGAGTTCGAGCGCCTCCACCACCGACTCTGCGTTCAGTCGATCCTCACTCACCAGTCCGCCGTACGTGATTCCCGGGTGGCTGACCACCATCGTCGGGTCGTCAAGGTCGCGCGCCGCCGGAAAGACGGCCACAATCCGGTCGGCCGCATCGTAAATCACCATGGAGCGGTCTTCGTAGCGGTCGGCGTGATAGGAGAGGTATCGGCGCGTGTGCAGGAGGGTCCCGGTCGTCGAGCGACGCACCAGGTCGTCCCACGCCGATGCGTGGCCGGAGCCGAAGGGCCTCGCGACCAGCACCGGCTCCGACACGCGCTCGCCGCCCGCGGCATCAGCCGTCAAACGCGTGTCCTTGCGCCGCAACCGCCGCGGCAATGGGTGTCGATGCCTCTGGTGGGAATCGCACATCAGACAGGCGCGCCACCAGTGCGTCGGGCCTGTGTCGCGCCAGGAGGCTGGGCGACCGAATGCCGGAGGTTACCGCGACCGTGAGCACTCCCAGGTCGCGACCGGCCTCTATGTCGATCTCCGTGTCGCCAATCCAGGCGAGGACCGGTGAGTCGATCGCGGATAAGACCGCGGCGGACCTTGACGAGTTTGGGACAGTGACCAGCAGGTCATGGGGTATGGCCAGCCCTTCCAGTTGCGTTCGCGTGCGCGCACGATTCCGCCGGCCCGTTGCGATGACCACGCCAAATCCGCGGCTCTGCAGGTCGGTCAGCCACTCCCGTGCCCGGGAGAACGGACGATCCAGGTCCAAGAGCTCGACGGCCTCGATCCAGTCGAGGAACGACTCTCGGTACTCGCGACCACGGCCGCCGTATCGAGAAGCAACATCCAGGCCTGCTCTCTTGATTCGCCAGTAGGCGGCTGGTCCGATGGGTTGCAGCCCCAGGTCCCTGGTGACCAGGAGATGGGCTGCGTAATGCCGGGGTCGAATGTCAACGATGGTCCCGTCAAGATCGAGCACCAGCCAGCCGGCGGAGCTCATTCCGCGTGCTGACAAAGTCTGCTGCCGACGATTGCCCTGATGCGCGTCAATGACTCGATGCCATGAGTGTCTCCAGCACAGCGCGGTCAGTTAACAGCGGCTCCGTATCCATGCCCCGGATCCACAGCTTGCCATCAGGCAGCGGGTCGAGGGTCTCGTGGTCAGGCGGCTCCACGCGCCCCAGCGCCAAATCCACGAACAGAGAAGGAAAGTTAAACCCCGCCCTGGTGAAGAAGTGGATGGTCGTGAAGAACCGCCCCACGTTCACCTCGGTCAAGCGAAGCCGACCGCTCGCGTCGGCGGTCATGTCCACCCCGTAGATCCCGTGCGGCCGCTGCTCCACCGCGATGACTGCAGACCGTCCGAGGGCGGTCACTTCCGGGGACGACCATGTTTCAGCGATTCCGGTGACGCCGGTGACACCCGAGAGGGTCCGGCTCCCGAATGCCCACCCCAAGCGCCGCCGCGTCTGAGCGGCGACCAGCCGTCCTCCGTACCACAGCGACTGCCAGGTGACCGATTCAGCGGTCAGCTGCTCCGCAGCGGTGAACGTTCCCCAACCATGGAATCGCTCGATCCAGCATCGTGCCATCTGCAGGTCGTCGGTAGGGAGCGCCCCGTAGCCACCGAAGCCCGTGGTGGCTCGCAGCCACACCCTGCCGAAGCGCTGGAACGCGTCCACCAGGTCCACGTCACGTTCGATGAGCAGCGTCTCAGGGACAGGAAGCGCTGCTGCCGCCCACGCTTGATAGGAGGCGTACTTGTCCATGAACACGTCGATGGCGGAGCTGGAAGGAAGAAGGGTTCGTACGCCCAACGCTTCGATCTCGGTGCGCATGGCGGAGATCGCCCGCACCTCAAGGTCGTTCTGGACGTGAATGACGTCGGCCTCAACGTCAGCAAGCAGCCGCAGCAGATGACAGCGGTGGCGGTCATCATCCGCCCGCGGAACCAAGTACCTGTCATCGACATCGGCGAGGAGCAGGTCGGCGGCGTTCGATGACGCGCCGATCAGGCGGTCTCCGCTCGAGGTCGCGCGCAGGGAACGGATGACGTTGTTGGTGGAGGCACTCCCGGCGCCTCCCAGGTATATTCGCGCCACCTTCTGTATCGTACTCATCGGTCGCGGACGCGGGGCGCCAGGGCCACATCCATCTGAGGAAATGCGCGTGAGCGTCACCGACTGCCAGATCGTCGAGCTGCCGCGGATCGCTGACCCCCGCGGCAACCTGACAGTAGTCGAAGGCCTGCGCCACGTGCCGTTCGAGATTCGGCGCGTCTTCTATCTGTATGACGTCCCAGGAGGGGCGGCGCGGGCGGGGCACGCGCTGCATGACTCGCAGCAGTTCCTCATTGCCGTCGCGGGCAGCTTCGATGTGATCGTGGACGACGGGGTCCGGCGGGAGCGCTTCTTCCTGAACCGCTCGTACTACGGCCTGCTGGTCCCTCCCCTGATCTGGCGCGAGATCGAGAACTTCTCTTCGGGGTCCGTATGCCTCGCTCTGGCGTCGACGTATTTCGACGAGACCACCTACTACCGCGAATATTCGGAATTTCAACGTGCTGTCCAGGCGGATGGCTGAGATTCCGTTCTTTGACCTCTCCGCGGCGCACGCTGAGCTGCGGCCGGAGATCGACAAGGCGCTCGCGCGGACGGTCGACAGCGGCTCGTTCATCCTCGGCGACGAGCTCACCGCAGTTGAGGGCGCGTGGGCGGCATACACTCACGCTGCGCATTGTGTCGGCGTGGGCAACGGCCTCGATGCCTTGCACCTCGCTTTGCGCGCCATGGATGTGGGCGTCGGGTGTGAGGTCATCGTGCCCTCCAACACCTACATCGCGACCTGGCTCGCGGTCACCCAATCTGGGGCAGTGCCGGTACCGGTCGAGCCGGATATCTCAACCTTCAACATCGACACCTCGCGCATTGAGGCGGCGATCACTCCGCGCACACGGGGCGTGCTGCCGGTTCACCTCTACGGTCAGCCGGCTGACATCGATTCCATCAATGACATAGCCAGGCGACACGGGCTGTTCGTGCTTGAGGATGCAGCGCAAGCGCATGGTGCTCTTTACAAGGGTCAGCCTGTTGGATCGCTCTCACGTGCGACGGCATGGAGCTTCTACCCGAGTAAGAACCTCGGGGCAATGGGTGACAGCGGCGCGGTGACCACCGGTGACGTCGAGGTTGCCGAGCGGGTGCGTCGGCTGCGCAACTATGGGTCGAGCGCCAAGAACGTCAACGAGGTGGCGGGGTACAACAGCAGGCTGGACGAGCTTCAGGCTGCCGTGCTCCAAGTGAAGCTCCTGGTGCTCGACGAATGGAACGCGCGCCGCCGATCGATTGCCCGGCGCTATCTGGACGCGTTCACCGGCACCGATCTCTTCCTTCCGGCGATCCCGTCGTGGGCCAGCCCCGCATGGCACCTCTTCGTGATCCGGTCTGACCGTCGCGACCACCTGCGGGCGCACCTGGCCGTACACGGCGTCGAGACAGCGATTCACTATCCGAGGCCGCCACACCTTCAGGAGGCGTACCAAGGTCTGGGGTACGCCCGCGGTAGCCTGCCAATCGCGGAACGAATCCACGATGAGGTGCTTAGCC
>JALYTM010000114.1 GCA_030854305.1 Candidatus Dormiibacterota bacterium | reverse complement strand
CCTCCACCTTCTTCACGCCGGGCCACCGTCGGCGGCGGCGGCACCCACCGCCCGCGGCTCACGGTGCGACTCGGCCAGGGCGTCGGGGTGGATGTAGGCACCACCGGGCACCGGCATGAACTGCTCGGGGTACCCCCACATCCCGTGCTCGCTGATGTCGAGCCCGTCGATCTCCTCGCGGTCGGTGACCCGCAGCCCCACGGTCTTCTTGATCGCCCAGAACAGTCCGTAGCTGAGCGCGAACACGGTGACGAATGCGGCGCTCACCGCGGCCGCCTGCGCCCCCAGCTGCTTGAAGCTGCCGGTGTAGAAGAGACCGCCCTGACCGACGCCGTTGAACGTCGCCAGCTGGGGATCGGTGAACAGGCCGCACGACAGCGTCCCCCAGATGCCGGCAAGACCGTGCGCGCTGAGCGCGCCGATGGGGTCGTCGATCCACTTGTCGATGGCGATGACACCGAAGACCACGATCACCCCGGCCACCGCGCCGATGATGACGGCCGCCCATGGCTGCACATACCCGCTGGGGGCGGTGATCGCCACCAGGGCAGCGATCGCGCCGTTGCCGATCATGCCCACGTCAAGCGACTTCTGCAGCCGGTGGATGACGGCCATCGCCGACAGCGCCCCCGCGGCAGCCGCCAGGTTGGTGGTGATGACCACGTCGGCGAAGTGCAGGTTGGTGGCGTTCAGGGTGGAGCCGGGGTTGAACCCGAACCAGCCGAACCAGAGGATGATCACGCCCAGCTGCGCCAGCGGCATGCTGTGGCCCGGGATGGCGTTCGGCTTCTTGTCACGCGAGTACTTGCCGATGCGCGGACCGAGAAGCAGAAGCCCGGCGAAGCCCGCGGTCGCCCCGGTGAGGTGGACCACCGTCGACCCGGCGAAGTCCTGCGCGCCGAGTGTGGTCATGAGCCAGCCGCCGCCGAACAGCCAGTGACTGATCATCGGGTAGATGAAGCCCGCGAAGGGGATCGCGAAGAGGATGTAGACGATGAACTTGGTGCGCTCGAGCATGGTTCCCCACACGATCGCGAGAGACACCGCGCAGAACACGAACTCGAAGAAGAACTTGGCCGCCGCAGGTGCCGTCGAGGCTGCGAGCGAGGGCAGGTCCATGACCGAGCCGGGGTGGAAGCTGGGCGCAAACCCGGAGAACCCGATGATGCTGTTGGTGAACCCGGTGGCCGCCCCGAACGCGAAGGCGAAACCGCAGATCCAGTAGACGATGGAGCTGATGCTGAGGTTGACGATGATCTTGGCGACCACGGTGCCCACGTTCTTCATCCGCGTGAAGCCAACTTCGAGCATCGCGAAGCCGGCCTGCATGAACATGACCAGCAGCGCCGCGACCACCACCCAGATGGTGTCGGCCGCCACACCTGCCGCCTGCGTGGCGGTGCCGTCAGCCGCGTGTGCGGTCAGCGGCAGGGTTGCAATGGCGGTGGCGGCAGCGACCGCCAGTCGGGATCTGAGTCGTCGAGGCAATGGCGTACTCCCCGGTGCCCGGCTGAAGGTGTGCGTTGAGCCTAGGAAGCGTCCGGGGAACAATCCGATTGGCAGCCCGCAACAACATTGGTCTGGCGATGTTGTGCATGACGCACAAACCCGCCTGGAGCGTCGGGTACCAAGAGGGTTCAGGCTGCGAGCACAAGCCGCATAGAGCAGTGGCAGGGATGACCGCATCATCCCTTTGGGCAGATCGACCGGACGCCGCCCGTGCGCCTCCAAACTGCCGTGCGCGTCGCCGGCGGTGCGCCCGCTAGCGAGAGGCGACCGGTGACGACGCGATCGCCGGAAGCACATCGCGGATGCGCAGGCACAGGTGAAGGTTGAGGCGCGTCGCCGGGTCGTCGAGGCGCAGGCCGCCGATCTCCTCGATGCGGCGCAGCCGGTACAGCACGGTGTTGCGGTGGAGGTGGAGCCGCAATGCGGTGTCGGTGGGTGACCCGTGACAGCGGAAGAACGCGTCGAGCGTCTCCATGAGCCCGGAGCCGGTACGCGCGTCGTACTCGATGAGGGCACCGGCGGTCTGCCGGTAGAAGTCGTCGAGCTCCGCGTGCTGGGTCATGGCCACCAGCAGGCGGTGCAGCCCCAGGTCCGCGAAGGCCGCCACCCACCTCGGCGCCTGCAGGCGCACGCTGATGCGCAACGCCTGCTCAGCCTCGCGGTGGGACTGACGAACGCCGGCGGATCCCCGCCGCACGCGTCCCAGGCCCACGATCACCTCGTCTCGGAGCGCGGCCGCGCACTCTGCTCGCGCGGTGCCGGCGGCAAGCCGGCCGTCGTCACCGTTCTCACCGGTGCTGACCACGGCGCAGACCGCGCCGTCGTGCACCGCCACCAGCGCCGGCGCGCCAGGACGCAACAGGCAGCGCCGGGCGGCGATGGCCACGGTGTCAACCGCGGCGGTGTTCGAGTTCCGGGCGCGGATGACCAGCACCGCATACTCGTGGTCGAGGTCCAGCCCGAGGCGGCGCGCCCGCTCCATCGTTCCGGTCTCGGACCCGTATGAGCCGTCGAGCAGGGCTGTCACCAGCTCTCCCTCGAGGTCGTCGCGGGCGCGCAGCACCGCCCGTTCGCGGTCCAGCTCGATGGCGCAGGCAGAGGCGGCGCGGGCCACTGCGACCCGCTCGACCTGGCCGAGGTCGTGCTCCTCGGCGACGATCGACACAAAGCCGTGGACGCCGTCCCGTCCTGGGATCGGCGCCACCAGGCGGGCCCGCCCGCGGGGCAGGCCGAACTCGTTCACCGGCGGGTCGGCCGCGTGCACGGTCTGCCCTGCGACCCACAGCTGCAGCTCCTCGCCGCTGCGCAGTGCCTCGCGCACCGAGGTGGGCAGCTCGCCGGTGACGCTGCGCAGACGACCGCTCGCGTCGTGCCACGCGGTGGCGCGCCCGGTCAGGTCGGACAGCCGCTCGACGATGGCGTCGCTGCCCGCGCCGCTCAACGCCAGCTGTATCAGCTCCATTTGCACCAGCTGTGAGCGCTCGTGGAGGACGGTGCGCTGCTCGACGATGTAGCGCACCACCGCCTGCTGTGACTCGGCCACCGACACGCCGTCGGGGAGACGCAGCAGCGGCATCAGCCGTCGCTCCGCAACGGCCAGGCTGGCCGCGGAGACGTCGCCGACCACGGCCACCGCCACCCCACCCTTCTCGGCGAGGCCGTTCATGACATCGGCGAGGTCGAGCCGCTCGTCGAGGAGGCGGATCGACGCCACCGGCACCAGCGCCATCTCGCCGCCCTTCACCGACTCGAACGCGGGCGCCCGTGTGCGCAGCGTCGTCGCCCACTCCACGCGCCGGTCGAGGCCGCTGCCACCGCCGAGAAGCTCGGTGCCCTCGGGAAGCGCCCCGCGCCAGACGTCGCGGACGGTGATGAGCGCGACCTCCACCTCAGCTGCGCTCCAGGTAGCGCTCCCGCTCCCAGCCGGTCACCTGCCCGCGGTACTCGCGCCATTCGGCCCTCTTCGCCTCGAGGAAGCGTTCGGAGAGGTTCTCCCCCAGCGCCGAGCGCACCACCTCGTCGTCGGCACAGGCGTCGACGGCATCCTTGAGGTTGTCGGGCAGCAGGCCCACGTTGCGCCGCTCCAACTCGATCTCGTCGAACCCGTACAAGGCCTCTTCGACCGGCGGTGGCAGGGGAAGGCGTCGTTCGATGCCGTCCAGGCCGCAGCGGAGCATCACCGCAAATGCCAGGTACGGGTTGCACGAAGGGTCGGGGCTGCGCAGCTCGACGCGCGCGGTCTCGGTGCGGGAGACATGCGGCACCCGCAACAGCGCGCCACGGTTGGTCCGGGCCCAGGACAGGAAGATGGGCGCCTCGTAGCCGCGCACCAGTCGTTTGTAGGAGTTCACCAGCGGCGCCAGCACCAGGCACATGCCGGCGGCGTGGTGGAGCTGCCCGGCGATGAACTGCTTGGCGACATCGCTGAGGCCGTAGTCATCCGCGCCGGAGAAGGCGTTGGCGCCACCGGGTCGGGCCAGGCTCTGGTGAACGTGCATGCCGCTGCCGGGCAGGTCGTTGAACGGCTTGGGCATGAAGCTGGCGATGACCCCCGCCCGCTGGGCCACCGCCCGGAGAGCCAGCCGGAACGTGACCACCGCGTCAGCGCAGCTGAGCGCGTCGGCGGCGGCGAGGTCGACCTCATGCTGGCCGGGCGCGATCTCGTGGTGGGCGCTGTTCACCTCGACGCCGACCCGGGCCGCGGCGGCGAGCAGTGCCTGGCGCAGGTCGGTCGCGCGGCCGCCGGTGACGTCGAAGTAGCCGGCGTCGTCGTCGGCGATCGGTCGCGGTTCCCCATCGGGACCGCGCTCGAGCAGGTAGAACTCGATCTCCGGCCCGACGCGGTACTCGAACCCGAGTCCGGCGGCGTGGTCGACAGCCCGGCGCAGGGCGCCCCGCGGGTCGCCGGTGTACGCCTCACCCTCGGGAGTCCGGGCCCAGCAGATCAAACGGGCGCTGGGCTCGGCGGTCCACGGGAGCACCTGGAAGGTGGCCGGGTCGGGGACCAGGTACATGTCGCTTTCGGCGGTGCGGGTGAAGCCCTCCACCGACGAGCCGTCGAACCAGACACCGTGTTCAAGCGCGGCGTCGAGCCCGGACGCGGGGATGGTCACCGTCTTGACGGTGCCGAGAACGTCGCTGAACTGAAGGTGGATGTGCCGCACGCCGGAGTCGGCGACGCGGGCGAGGAGGTCGCGGCCTCCTCCACCAGTGTCCACGCGAGCTGATCGAGGGCTCATTGGACTCTCCCTAGGGCGGTGCGCACAAGATCGGCAACGTCGTATGGATGGTACACCCCGCCTCGCACCATCTGCAGGTAGATCTCGTCGTTTTGCTTGTGCTTCGCGCCACAGGTGATGGCGGCACACGGCCCCATCGTTCTAGTCCACTGTCCTCGTCCGGCACATCTCGCGGTATACAGCGGCGCTCGGTTTGGCGGTCCTCTCCATCGTCTCCCGGTCGACGCTGAACAGTCCGAAGCGCTTGGAGTAGCCCTCCGCCCACTCGAAGTTGTCCATCGAGGACCAGTGCAGGTACCCGCGGACATCGACGCCGGCGGCCATTGCGTCCCCGACGGCCCTGAGGTGATCGCGGAGGAAGCCGCCACGGAGCTCGTCGTTCTCGTCGGCGACGCCGTTCTCGGTGACCAGGATGGGGCGGTGAAACCGCTGCCAAAGATCCTCCAGGGCTCGTCGCAGCCCGTCCGGCTCGATGCTCCAGCCGAATGACGAGTGCGGCAGCGTCGGCTCGGCGACGTTCTCGGCGAACATCGAGCGGCCCGAGCCGAGCCGGAAGCGCACCAGCTCGTTGCAGTAGTAGTTGAGCCCGATGTAGTCCATCGACCCGCGAAGCCCCGGCACGCGCTCACCGGCACCAACCGGCGGCGCCAGCCGCCCCGTCGTGCACGCCCGCAGGAACCAACGGTTGAACAGGATGTCGGGAAGCACGGTGGCGGCGCGGTCGAGCGGTGAACGCGGGTTGTACGGGTGCAACGGCCGTTCGTGGTGAGCCAGGGACACCATCGCCGTTCGGCCGTTCCGGCGCGACACCTCGTGGACGGCGCGATACCCCGCCGCATGCATGCGCGCCATCCCTCGCAGCGCGGCGAGGAAGCCACTCGTCGACGACTGCAAGGGCGGCCATTCGCCGTACAGGTAGCCGAACACGGCCACCACGGCAGGCTCGTTGATGGTCACCCACCAACGAACGTCGCGCCCGAACGCCTCGGTGCATGCGGCGGCGAACCGCGCGAACAACCACGGCGTGTCGGCGCCGACCACACCACCC
>JALYTM010000113.1 GCA_030854305.1 Candidatus Dormiibacterota bacterium | reverse complement strand
GCCGGGGACGGGTCTCCTCCTCGGGCATGTCGGCGGCCACGATGGTGGCGAGCTTGCCGTCCGTGCAGCAGATGTTCATGGTGCGGACACCGCGGTCGTGGCACGTGGCCAGCAGGCCACCCATGGTGATCGACTCGTCGTCGGCGTGCGCGTGCACCGAGAGGAGGCGCAGCTCTCCCCCCATCTACGCCTCGGTGACCGTGACGCTCCGCATCACGTCGCCCTGGCGGATCTCATCGACCACGTCCATGCCCTTGGTGACCTGGCCGAAGAGGTTGTAGGCCTTGGTCAGCTTGTGGCGGTCGTCGACGGTGCAGATGAAGAACTGGGAGCCGTTGGTGTTGGGACCGGCGTTGGCGCAGGCCACCGCACCGGCGATGTACTCACCCTGCACGGGCTCGTCCTCGAACCGGTAGCCGGGCCCACCGCGGCCGCTGCCTTCGGGGCAGCCTGCCTGGATGACGAAGTCGTCGACCACGCGGTGGAACGCCAGGCCGTCGTAGAAGCCCTCGCGGGCCAGGAACACGAAGTTGTTGACGCTCCTGGGGGCGCGGGCGGGGTCGAGCGAGATGACGATGTCGCCCTTGTCGGTACTGATCGTCGCCGAGTACTTCGTGCTCGGGTCGATCACCTGGTCGGCGTGCTGATAGCTCTTTTTGGGCATCGCCGCAGTGTAGCGGCTCGCCCGGGAGCGTCCGAACCGATGCTCGGAGCTCACCGGGCGAGCGGGTGGGGCCGGGTCAGATCGCGGGTGTCGGCGCGGCCGGCGGCGTGGTCGCGGGAGCGGCGGTGCCGAGTCGGCTGCCGGTGCCCTGGCGCAGGTGCTGCAGCTGCTTGAGGAGCGCGGTGCCGGGCTCGGCCATCAGCTTGTCGAGGTACGTCTTGGCCCGGGCCAGGTCGGCTGACTCCTGGGTGGCGGTGAGCTTGCCCGCGGTCACGCGGTGGTCGAGCGCGGTCTTCAGCGCGGCCATGACGTCGCTCTCGAGCTTGGTGGCGTTGGCACCGGCCACCTGGTTCATCGAGCTGCCGCCCTGGAGCTGCGACTCGATGGATGCGAGGGTCTGGCCGGTGTCGGTGGTGACCAGGGCGAGCAGCTTCTCCGCCGCGGCGCGGCGCTCACTGCTGCCGCCGGTCTTCTTGGCGTGGGTGGCGGGTGCTGCCGGGGTGGACGGCTGCGTGGTCGTCGTCGACGGCGTGTTGTGGGAGGCGACGGCGTAGGTGATGCCCCCGCCGGCCGCGGCGGCGACGACGACGGTGGCGGCGACGGCCGGCAGCGCGTGCTGCGCTGTCCAGCCGGCGGCGGAGCGAATCAGGGAAATCATGTGGACATCTCTTCCTGTACCGGGTTGGAAACCTGAAATGGATTCTCCACAGTAGGCGCGCTCGGCGCCTTAGCCGCCACTGAGAAGTGGCACCCCGGCCGGAGAGACCTCTCCGGTACAGTTACCGCCGGTCGTGTTTCCAGCCGTTGCAGGAGCCTTGATGAACGTCCTTGTCTGTGTCAAGCAGGTCCCTGACCCGAACTCCCCGGGGCAGCTCGATGCCGCCTCCCACCGCCTCAAGCGCGACGGTGAGCTGGTGCTCGACCCCGGTGACGAGTTCGGCGTCGAAGCCGGGCTGCAACTGGCCGAGGCCAACGGCGGTGAGGTCACAGTCATCAGCATGGGCCCCGAGCGCGGGCTCGACGCGGTGCGCAAAGCCCTGGCCATGGGCGCCGCCCGCGGGGTGCTCATCAGCGACCCTGCGCTCGAGGGATCGGATGCGCTCACCACCGCCAAGGTGCTGGCCGCAGCCATCAAGCGCCAGGAGTTCGACGTGGTGATCACCGCCACCGAGTCCACCGACGGCTACACCGGGTTGGTCCCGCAGATGATCGCGGGGCTGCTCGACGTGCCCGCTGTCACCTTCGCCAAGTCGGTGCGATTCGAGGGTGGCAAGCTGAAGGTCGAACGGCAGACGGAGACCGGGCTCGAGGCCGTCGAGGCCAGCCTCCCGGTGGTGCTGAGCGTCACCTCAGGAGTCAACGAGCCGCGCTACCCCTCCTTGAAAGGGATCATGGGCGCCAAGTCCAAGCCGCTCGACAAGCTGACCGTCGCCGATCTCGGCCTCGACGGCGCCGGGGGTGCCACCGCCGGGCAGATGATCACCGCCGTTGCGCCGGCACCGGCTCGCGCCGCCGGCGAGATCGTCAAGGACGATGGCGGCGCCGCCAAGCGGATCGTCGATTTCCTCGCCGAGAAGAAGGTGATCTGAGATGGCAGTGGGCAAGACGTGGGTGTTCGCGGAGATCGTCGACGGCGCACCAGTCCCGGTAGTGCTGGAGCTGCTGACCAGGGCTCGGAAGCTGGGCGGCATCGTGGAGGCGGTGGCGTGCTCGCCGGACGCCGAGGCAGCGGCGGGCGTGCTCGGCGAGTTCGGCGCCACCACGCTGCACGCGGCGTCCGACGCCGCGTTCGGCGAGCTCCTGCTCGGCGGTCCGGCGGCCGACACCATCGCTGCCCTGGCGGCTGAACACCAGCCCGACCTCATCATGTTCGCCTCCACATACAACGGCCGCGATGTCGCCGGACGGCTGGCGGCGAAGCTCGACGTGCCGGTGGTGGCCAACGGCTTGGACGTCTCGGCCAACGGCCAGGTGTCCGTTCAGACCTCGATCTTCGGCGGCACCCAGGACGTGACCACGCAGTTCGAGGGTGCCAAGCCCGCGATCGCCCTGATCCGCCCCAAGTCGTTCCCGGCGGAGAGCGGTGGTGGAAGCCCGGCGACAGTCAACGCGGTCGCGGCCATCATCGACGAGAAGCACCGCGGCGTCCGGGTGCTGGAGCATCGCACCGAGGCGACGTCGGGCCCCAAGCTCGAAGAGGCCGCGGTGGTCATCAGCGGCGGCCGCGGGCTCGGCGATCCCAAGAACTTCGAGCTGCTCGACCAGCTGGCGGCACTGATCGGGGGCGCCGTGGGCGCAAGCCGGGCGGTCGTCGACGCGGGCTGGGTTCCCTACTCGATGCAGGTGGGCCAGACAGGCAAGACGGTCAAGCCGTCGCTGTACATCGCGGTGGGCATCAGCGGTGCCATGCAGCACACGGTGGGGATGAAGGGCGCCAAGACCATCCTCGCCATCAACAGGGATGCCGACGCCCCGATCTTCAAGCTCGCCGACCTCGGGGTGGTGGGTGATGCGCTGAAGATCCTGCCCCAGGTGATCGAGGAGATCAAGTCCCGAAAAGGCTGATCCGGCCCTCTCCGCCGGCACTCCCGGGCACTTTGGCGATTGCCGATATGCGCGAGAGTCGTCTACTGAGGCACAGGCGTCGGTATACTCGCCCGGCCATGGACGACAAGGTCATTGTCGACCTACTCGGTCAGGTCGGCAATCTCTTCACCTCCAGCTTGGAGCTGAAAGAGACCATCGACTTCATGCTGAAGGCCGCCTCCGACCTGGTCGCGTGCGATGCGGCCACCGTGTTCCTCCTCGATGACGACGGTCGCAGCCTCAGTGCCATCGCCACCTTTCCCTTCACGGGCTCGGTGGCACGGGTGGCCACGTTCGAGCTCGGCGAGGGCATCGTCGGCTGGGCCGCCCAGGCCAGGAAGGTGGTGTCGGTGGCCGACGCCACCAAGGACAGCAGGTTCAAGAACCTTCCCATGGCCCACGCGCCGCGCAGCACACTGGTGATGCCACTGCAGTCGCCTCAGCGGCTGGTCGGTGCCCTGACCATGGCGCGGCGCGAGGTGAGGCCCTTCACGTCCGTCGAGCAGGCACTGATGCAGGTGATCGCCAACCAGGCCGCGATCAGCATCGACAACGCGCGGCTGCACGCCCGTCAGACCGTGCAGCTGGCACAGATCGCCGAGCAGAAGCGCGAGCTGGAGCTCAGCTACGCGCAGATCAACGAGATCTCACGGTTGAAGAGCGAGTTCCTCGCCAACATGAGCCACGAGCTGCGCACCCCGCTGAACGCGATCCTCGGCTTCAGCGAGATCCTCAAGGACAACCTGGTCGCGCTGGGCGAGGAGCAGCGGCACGAGTGCCTCGAGAACATCCACACCTCCGGGAAGCACCTGCTCGAGCTGGTCAACGACGTCCTCGACCTCAGCAAGATCGAGGCCGGGAGGATGGAGCTGAGCTACGACGACTTCCACGTCAACAACGCGGTGCGCGAGGTGCACAACGTGATCCGCTCGCTCAGCGAGCGGCGCGAGATCGACCTCACCATCGACGTCGACCCGCAGGACCTCCAGGTTCGCGCTGACAAGAGCAAGTTCAAGCAGGTGCTCTACAACCTGCTGAGCAACGCCATCAAGTTCACGGCGCAGGGCGGCAAGGTTTGGGTCCGCGCCTGCCGCGAGGGTGAGGAGCTTCGACTGGACGTCGGCGACACCGGGGTGGGCATTCCGCGCGAGCACCACGAGCGCATCTTCAACGAGTTCTACCAGGTCGAAAACGCCACCACCCGCCAGGTGGAGGGCACCGGGCTGGGGCTTTCTCTGACCCGGCGGATCGTGGACCTGCACGGTGGTCACATGACCCTCGACAGCGAGCCCGGGCGGGGCTCGGTGTTCACCGTGCGGCTGCCCCTGCGTGGCCTCCAGCCTGAGCACACCCAGCTCCACAACCGCATCCTGCTGGTGGAGGACAACCGCAGCAACCGGGAGCTGGCCACCATGGTCCTCACCGGCAACGGGTTCGAGGTGGACATCGCCGTCGACGGCAACGAAGGTCTGCACAAGGCTCGGACTTCGCCTTACGATCTCGTTCTGATGGACGTTGAACTTCCCGGCATCGACGGCCTGACCGTCACCCGGATGCTCAAGGCCGATCCCAAGACGGCGTCCATGCCCGTGGTCGCCCTCACCGCCAACGCCATGAAAGGCAATGAGCAGGAGGCGCTGGCCGCCGGCTGCTCCGGCTACATCTCGAAGCCGATCGAGGTGGCGAGCTTCGTGAAGAGAATCGCCACATACTTGGAGACCAAAGCCTCATGAGCGGAGCCGGAAAGACCATCCTCATCGTCGAGGACGACACCCCCAGCCGCGAGGTCGTGAGGCTCGCGTGCAGTGCCCAGAACCACACCCTGCTGGAAGCTGCCAACGGGGTCGACGGGCTCGCCGCCGCCCGCGAGCAGAACCCCGACCTCATCCTCCTCGACATCAACCTCCCCGGCATGAGCGGTCTGGACGTCTGCCGCCGCCTGAGGGCGGAGGGTGCCCGGGTTCCCATCATCATGCTCACTGCCAAGTCCGACACCATCGACGTGGTCGTGGGCCTCGAGCTGGGGGCCGACGACTACGTCACCAAGCCCTTCGAGGTGCGCGAGCTGATGGCCCGCATCGGCGCCCACCTTCGTCGCAGCGAGATCTCGTCGCAGGAGCAGCCGCGCGATCGCTTCGAGTTCCCCGGGCTCACCATCGACCTGGGCCGCCGCCAGGCGTTCCGCGAGGGCGAGGAGGTGATGCTCACGCTGACCGAGTTCAACCTGCTGGCGCTGCTCGCGTCGCGGCCAGGCCAGGTGATGAGTCGCGGCGAACTGCTCCGGCGCGTGTGGGGCTACGAGGTGGAGATCGAGACGCGCACAGTCGACGCCCACGTGTACCGGTTGCGACGGAAGATCGAGCCGGACGCCGAGAAGCCGACGTACATCCACTCCGTGCCGGGGATCGGGTACAGGTTCAGCGGATAGCGGGCGGCCCGAGCAAGGCGCCGTCGCTTCGTGTGACGCCGCTGGTGCCCCCATCCGGCAGCCGCTTCGGGCAGGGCTTCGCCGGCGTCGGCGTCACTGCGTGCTCTCCACTGGAGAGCACTTCGTT
>JALYTM010000112.1 GCA_030854305.1 Candidatus Dormiibacterota bacterium | reverse complement strand
GCAGAGATCGCCGCCGCGAGGCGGTCGCGGGCGCTGTCCACCGCGGCCCGCGCCGCCCTGCCGGCGGCATGCGGCGACGACGGGTTGGCCCACGTGGTGGTCAGGAACGGCAGCATGGCCTCGACCACCTCCGGCGCCGGGGCCGTGGTGGCGGCGTTGTCGAGGTAGATCGGGGCTCCCGGTGGCGGCACCGCCGTCAGCTCATTCCCAGGGAGCTCCACAGCTCCACTTTGTTGCGCGCCGCTTCGATAACCGCGTCGGTGAACTCGTTGGTGAATGAGTGGCCACCCAGGTCCGCCGTCCTGGTGCCTGCCCTGACGGTCTCGAAAGTCGCCTCGTAGATGGCCCGCGAGGCGGCGCGGTAGGGCGCCTCGTTGACGAACCCCAGCAACGAGGCGATCGCCAGGATCATGGCCATGGGGTTGGCGATGTTCTTGCCCTGGAGCGCCGGCGCGGTGCCATGGGGCGCCTCGGCCATCACCACGTGGGGGTTGGACGGGTCGTCCTGGAAGCCCAGCAGCAGCGACTCCGCACCGGCGATGCTGCCGAACAGCTGCAGGACGAAGTCGCTGAGGCAGTCGCCGTCGCGGTTGAGCGCGGGGATCACCAACGCGTCGCCGCCCCGGCTCAGCAGCAGCGCGTAGGTGGCGTCGATGAGCTGGGGCTCGTAGGGCACATCAGGGTGGCGGGCCGCGGCCGCGTCCATCTCCTCCTTGAGCATTCCCTCGTAGACCGGGGACACCGTGAACTTGGGTCCGCCGAACACGGTGGCGTGCGTCCGCTCCGCATGTGCGAAAGCGAACTCGGAGACCGCCTTGCAGGTGGATCGTGAGATGTGCTCAGTGCGGAAGGCGATCTCGTCGCCGTCCGGACCCTGCTCCCGCCACTCCTTGGCGTTGTAGGCGTCGTCGATGGCCATCCGCACCACGCTCATCGGCGCGCTGACACCGGCTACGCCCGACACCCCCGGGATGCGGCGCCCTGTGCGGAGGATGACCCGCCCTCCGACCCGCTCGCGAAGGATGGCGTTGGGGCTGCCCACGTCGCCGGCGGTCTCCGGCGTCACCGTTGCCGCCTTCAGCCCGAAGCCGCACTCGACCATGGCGTCAGCCGCCTCGAGCACGACCGCGTTGGCGGTGCTGCGCCGGCTCGCGAGTGACAGGTCGAAGTGGCGCAGCGTGATCTCGACGCCCAGCACTGCGGGGTCGAGCACGCGGAGTGCTTCCAGGAGGAGCTCCTGGCCGGTCTGGTCGCCTGCGAGCACGGCAATGGTCGGGGTCATCGCGTCACAGCGTAGCCGTGGCCGTGCCACCGTCGCACGGGCGGTCGCTTGACGCCGTGATCCTAGAATCGCGCCGTGTCAGTTCCCACCCCCGTCGCCGAGGACGAGCACCGTCCCGGCCTGGTCCTCGCCGTCTACAGCTGGGACATGCTGCTCGCGCTGCTGGCGTTGCTCGGGGCACTGGCCGCCTTCGGTGGCCAGGCGACCGTGGGCGACCGGGTTGTCTCCGTCAGCGTGGGCGAGCAGGTCCTCGCCGGCATCTCGTCGGCCTCGTACGCCGCGCTGCTGATCATCCTCGCCACCCTGCTGACCCGTCGCCACCGATGGGTCCGTCGCGCCCAGCTGGCCACCTTCGCCGCGGCGATCTGCCTGGGGGCGCTGTCGCTCCTCCTCGAGGCGGTATTGCCCGGCCAGGGGGTGGCGCTCAGCTACGTCCTGACCGCAGCGCTGCTGCTGCTGCTCGACGCGGTCGCCATCCTGGTGCTCACCGGCGCGCGCATCGTGAGCTGGTACAGCACCGAGGGGCCGATCCCGACCTACGTCACCGCGACGCTGGGCTTCTGGGTGCTCAGCAGCCTGGTGCTGGTGGTGCTCCAGGCCCTGCGTTGATGCCGCCCACTGTCAGATCATCGACAACAGGTCGCCGACGACAGCGACCAGAGCCTCCTCGTCGATGGGCTTGGGCATCACCGCGGCGGCACCGAGCTGCATCGCGCGCTCCTTGGTGCGCGGGTCGCCGGCGGGCGTGAGGATGATCATTCCCGCCGGTGGGTGCTCGGGCGAGAAGCGCATCGCCTGGAAGAACTCGAGACCGTCCACCTCGAGGGTGGTGTCGAGCAGCACGAGGTGGGGGACGAACGCGACCATCTCGCTGCGCAGCTCGCGCATCTGACGCACCCAGCGGACTTCGTGGCCCGCGCGCAGCAGGCAGTTGACCATGGGAGTGGCCACCGACGCTTCGTCCTCGGCCACCAGGATGCGCGTTCGGCTCGCCATCAGCGCACATGGTACCCACCCGTGCACGGCCGTTGCGCCGTGGGGACGGAGCGGCGCAACGCGTAGACTCACAGTCGATGCCGCGCCGCACGCCCGCCGTCCCGGCCGACACAGCGCACCTGCGTGGGCTCCGAGCGCGACTCGCCGACTTGCCGGTGCCGGCACTGCTGCGGATGCGTGATGCCGTCGAGGCGGCGCTGGCACTGCAGACCGTCACCTCCGCCGCGGTGGCCGCCGTTCTCGAGGCCGCCGCGGTGCGCACATGAGCATCGGCGCTGTCCTGCGCGGACTGTTCCGCCGCGAACAGCCGGTGCGCAGCTCGCGCCTCACCGCGCGGCGGCTGCCGGCGGCCGACCGACCGCACCTCGTCGACGCGCACACGCGCACCTTCTGGAGCCACGGCGCGCTCCGTCCCTCGACACTGGTGGAGGCCGACCCCGACGAACCGGGGACATCGCCGGACCGCCGCGCCGCCAGCCTGGTGGCCGACCACGAGCGCGGCGTCAGCGCCGGCGGACGTCCCCGCGCCAACCCCGCGTTCAGCGAGGCGGTGTTCGTGGAGCTGATGCGCGCTCGTCAGCACCGGCGTGCCTTCGCGTTGCTGAGCCCGGAGTGCCAGCAGAGCTGGGGGTCGGTGCAAGCATTCATCGACGCGCAGCGCATCGGGGCGCTCGCCCGGCTCCGCGGGGTGCGGGTCCTCGACGTGCGCTACCTGGCCGGGTGGCGCGACCCGGACTCGGGAATGGTCCACGAGCACGCAGCCGAGCTCGATGCGCAGTACACCGTCGGCGACGGCCACCGGGAGCTGGCTGTGCCCCGAACCGTGCACCTGGTGGCACACGACGGTGCGTGGCGATCCCTCTGCTACCCGACCGCTCCCAGGCGCTGAAACCAAAACCTCACGGCGCCGGGAAATCGCGGGGGCCCTGCGTACAATGCGCCGATGGAAAACGCCGCGCTCCCGTCGGCCATCGCCGGGCCCATCGAGCGCACCGTGCTGGAGCTTCGCCGCATCGATCGCGACGCAGTCTGGCGGCGTCCTCGCGTCCCCCGTTCGCGGCTGCTGCTGCGAGAGTCCGACAGCCTCGTGGAGGTGATCGAGCGCTGTCGGGAGCGCCGCGACCGGCTGCTTCCCACCGCGGTGTGGAGTGCGGTGGTGCGGTTCGTCGGCGCGCTCGACGCATCGCTCCGCGACGAGCTCGGCATCAACCGCGAGCCCGGGCACGTCTCGGACATCATGTTCGCCGCCCAGGAGCGTCTTCTCGACCGGCTGCGTGACGAGCGCGCACCGGTCCCGGGCCGCATCATTCCGCTCTTCCGCACCTGACGCAGGACGCGGGCCGCATGGTCGCCGGCCGGTCGGCGCTCGCGCCATGAGCTGGCAGATCACCGTCGCCGGGACAGTGCACAGCGACGACATCATCACCCCGGCCGGTCATCGTCCCCAGCTGCTGGGCGGATCGGCGGTGTACTTCGCGCTGGCGGGGTCGCGCTACGCCCCCGTCCACCTCACCGGCATCGTCGGGCGCGACCTCGACAGCGGGTTCCGCGCCCTGCTGAGCAGCCCGCGCATCCACCTCGATGGTCTGGTGGTCAGCGGCAGCCCCACCTTTCGCTGGCACGTCCGTCACGACTTCCAGCTGTGGGCGGCGGTGGACACCAGCAGCGAGGAGGGCTGTGACCCGGAGTGGCGGCCGTTGCTGCCGCCGGCCGCTCGGCGCGCCGAGGTCCTGTTCCTCGGCAGCATGTGGCCCGCGTTGCAGAGCGCGGTCCTCTCGCAGTCGTCAGCGCGGTTGATCGGAGCGGACTCGATGACCGACTACACCGGTCCTCATGCGGATGCGGTGCGCGCGGTGTCGAGGTCCTCGGACATCCTCTTCCTGAACCGCGCCGAGCTTGCCAGCCTCACCGTGAGCGATCCGTCCGAGTGGGCGGATGCGGCGCGCGCGCTGTGCCGCGAGGACCGGCTTCGCGCCGTGGTGGTCAAGGCGGGGCCCTCCGGTGCCGCCTGTGTCACCCGGACGGACGTCGTCGGGCGCGAGGCGGCGGCGGTCGACACCGTGGTCGACCCCACGGGGGCCGGCGATGCGCTCGCCGGTGGGTTCCTGGGCGCGTGCGCCGCGGCCGAGCGCGAGGACGACCGCTTCTTCACCACCGCACTCGAGGAGGGGCTGCGCTGCGCTGCGCTTGCCATCGGCGCCTGGGGCACGTCGGGGTTGGCGGCCGCGGGGCCTCCGGCCGCCGGCTGAGACCACGGCGCGACGCGCGAGGCACCGCCGGTCGAAGGGGGAGGTCAGCTGCCCAGCAACGTCGGGAAGATGGTCGTGAGCACCAGCACTGCGGTGAGCACGATGAGAACGGTGGCGAGCGCGACGGCGATGACGTTGTAGATGCGTCCATTGGCTCGCCGGCCGAGGAGGTGCCGGTCGTTGGCCAGGATGATGATGAAGACGAGCATCACCGGGAGAAGCACCCCGTCCAGCGTCTGGGTGCCGATGGCGACGCCCGCGATCGGCACACCGGGGATCAACAGGATGCCCGCCCCGAACACCAGCAGCCCGATGAACAGCGCGAAGAACAGTGGGGCGTCGCGGAAGCTGCTCTGCACGCTGCGTTCCGCGCCGAAGGCTTCGCAGATGACAAAGGCCGTGCTCAGCGGCAACACCGCCGCGGCCAGCAGCGACGCGCCCACCAGGCCGACGGCGAACAGCTGCTGGGCGTGCACGCCGGCGAGTGGGGCGAGCGCCTGCGCCGCCTGCTGCGCCGACCCCACGCCCACCCCGGCCAGACCGTGCGGTGCGCCCGGCAGCGGGTGCGAGAACAGCGTTGCGGAGGTGGTGATCACGATGAACATGGCCACCAGCACGGCAAAGATCGAGCCGCTGATCACGTCGCTCCGCACCACGTTGAGGTCCTTGTCGCTGGTGCCCTTGTCGACGATCGACGACTGCAGGAACAGCTGCATGTACGGCGTGATCGAGGTGCCGATCAGCGCGATCAGGTCGATGATGTAGGCACCTGACGAGACGCTCGAGGGGTGAGTGAAGTGGGGGAGCACGGTGCTCTGCGCGATCGCTCCCCAGTCGGGCTTCACGGTGATCGCGGTGATGATGTAGGAGATGAACGTCAGCCCCAGCGCCAGGAAGACGCGTTCCACCAGGCGGCGGTTGCCACGCAGCACCACCACCCCGATCAACAGTGCGGCCCCGATCACCGCCACCGGCACCGGCACCCCGAGCAGTCCCAGGCCGCCGGCCACGCCCGCGAACTCCGCCAGCGTCGTGCCCCCGTTGGCCACCAGCACGACCACGGCGGCGAACAGGGTCCAGCGAACCCCGAACCGCTCGCGGATCAGGTCCATCAGCCCTTTGCCGGTGACGGTGCCGAGGCGGGCCACCATCTCCTGGGTGATGATCAGCGCGACCAGGATGGGCGGAAACGCCCAGAGCAGGTGGTTGCCGTACTTGGCGCCCGTGTTGCTGTAGGTGAATACGCCGCCGGCGTCGTTGCCGGCGTTGGCGACGATGATCCCGGG
>JALYTM010000111.1 GCA_030854305.1 Candidatus Dormiibacterota bacterium | reverse complement strand
GCTCTTAGGCGAAGGTCACATGACCCTGCATGTAGCCATCGGTGCTCATTGCTCCGCCCCAGCCCACCGGACCAATTCCGCAGGGATCCTGGCAGTGCCACGCATAAGTGCCGCCTGCAGGTGTATGAAAACTGAAAGTTGTGCTCGACTGCGCAGCAATTGGGACACTGAGATTGAGCTCCGGGAATGTGAAGGTGTGCGACACCTGTGCAGCCTCCACTGAGCTCATCGTTGCGGACGCCACCTTGGCATTGGGGTTCGTTGGGTCCATTGCTGCCATCTGAAACGAGTTCTTGTCAATCCCACTCGCCTTCGCGTACTTCGCATAGGTAGCAGGCAGCGCGGTCGCACTATCGAAGTTGATGATGGTAATCGTCACTGTCGTATATGCCGGTAAGGTAAACGTTGCCGGCAGATAGGCTGGGCCGAGTGGTTCGTTCCCCAGTTGCTCGCCCTGGTGTATCACCAAGTAGACGTGTGTTGGTGTCTTCACGGCCCCGGTTGCATTTCCGGCGCCTGCGCCGTGCGTGACACTGTCATATCCCACGCCCCGTCCGACGCTCCAGCCGACGATCATCACGACCCCTAAGACCATTGCCACGCCAACAGCAGCGCAGAATGCAATCACCTTTTTCACAGAGGGGGTTCTCCTAAGCACGTAGTGGTCAACTATCTTTCCACTCCGTCCCCGCTGCCAACCAGAGCCGTTGGACCTAACGTTGCCAGGACCAGTCCCGACTACCTGAGGACCATCGGCCCTAGCAGGGCCTGCTGAGAGCGCTCCCGCGTTACCGCGGTTTCGTTTTGCTTACCCGAAGGCTTGCCGCGCTCTGAGGTGCCCAGCCGTCGCTCCAGACCGGACACCGACTCTTCAAGCATCCGCTTCATCAAGCGTTGGTACGGCATATGACGCTTCGAGGCCAGGTGTTGAAGCCGACTCAAGAGATCCTCTGGCATCCGCACGGTGATTGATCGAGTCGGCCCTTGCGGTTCGCCAAAGAGTCGGTCCATGTAGGCGCCGAATTCGTCGTCGCTCATGGCGTCGTAGGGGTCGTGGAAGTTTGCCGCGGCGAGCACCCGCTCGTCGGAGGCGCTTGGTTGAGCTGTCATGTTCGACTCCTCCTACCGCTTGGGGAGTCCGCGCCGGCGGGCGTGGACCGGGAATGCGGAGCCACGTATGGCAGAGTGTACATACGCTCGTCAGTACGCGGCCAGCTCCTTTGCGCAGGTCCACCCGCGCGCGACCCCCTGTCGAGGGGGCGTGTCCGGCTAGCCGATCAGCTGGATGGCCGCGCGTGCTGCGGGGCTCATCGCCGGATTCAGCTGGTAGAACGCCCAGACGCTCTGCTTGAAGGAGGTCACCATGCCCGCTTCGCGGAGCTTGGCCAGGTGGTGGCTGACGGTGGGCTGGCCGAGGTCGAAGGCGGCGGTGAAATCGCAGACACAGACCGGTTCTTGGGCCGCGGCCAGGATGTGGACCATCTGCACGCGGGTGGGATCCGCAAGGGCCTTGTAGATCTTGGCGAGCTCGTCGACCCGGGTCTCCGCCAGAGGTGCGGCCACCGGCTGACAGCACCCCTTGACCCGGTCGGAGGGCAGGAGCGAGGCGGCGATCGTTGATGTGGTCATGACCGCAGTGTAAGCATTGACAAGCGTCGATGGGAAGGCGTACCATCCGAGTATTGATCGATGGTCTTCGATGTTTCGATGTGAGGAGAACGCCGATGCCCTGCGACTGCCCCTGTGGAAGCTGCCCCTGCCCCTGCAACGTCCCGACCGGTTCGGTCGGACGCGAGCCGAGCTGAGCGATGGCGACCGAGCCCACCGTCGCCGAGACCACCGCGGACGACCTGCTGCGCGAGACAGTCCGCCGCCGCTATGCGGCCGCCGCCCGGGCGGTCAGCCAGCCCGAGCCGACCAGTGCGGAAGCAGCGTTGTCCGCAGACGATGCGAGTGGCTGTTGCGGCGCACCCGCCGGGGCGGGCAGCTGCTGCGGCCCGGCCGACGAAGGCGTGATCAGCCGCGACCTGTACTCCGTCGACGAGGTGGCGGAGCTGCCGTCGACGGCCGTGCTGGCGTCGCTGGGCTGTGGCAACCCGACCGCGCTCGCCGAGCTGCATCCCGGGGAGACCGTGCTCGACCTGGGGTCGGGCGGCGGCATCGACGTGCTCCTCTCCGCGCGCCGCGTCGGTCCGACCGGTTTCGCGTACGGACTCGACATGACCGACGAGATGCTCGCGCTCGCGGAGCGCAACAAGGCGGAGCACAAGGCCACCAACGTGCGGTTTCTCAAGGGGACCATCGAGGCCATCCCGCTGCGGGACAACACAGTGGACGTGCTCATCTCCAACTGTGTCATCAACCTGAGCGCGGACAAGGGCCAGGTTCTGCGCGAGGCTTTCAGGGTGCTCAAACCGGGTGGTCGATTCGCGGTGTCCGACGTGGTCGTGCAGGGTCACCTGCCGGAGGACGTCCGCCGCAGCCTGGAGCTGTGGGTGGGTTGCGTCGCGGGCGCCCTCGAGGAGTCGACCTATCGCACACTGTTGGCCGACGCCGGCTTCGACGACATCGGAGTGCAGGTGACCCGCGACTACAGCCGCGAGAAGCTCGGTGACAGCGACACGGCCGCGCAGGCGGAGGCTTTCCGCTCCGTCCAGGACCAGGGCGGCCGGGTCGTGAGCGCGTTCGTCCGCGCGATCAAGCCGGCGACTGCGCAGGACGGGTGAGCACGGCGCTGCGGGCCACACCGCCCCCCGAACACCACGTTCTCGAGAAGGCTTCGGTCGCCGCCCGGCTGTCGATCCTCGATCGCTTCCTGCCGGTGTGGATCGGGCTGGCGATGGTGCTCGGGCTCGGACTGGGGCGGCTGCTGCCCGGTCTGAACAGTGTGCTGGACCGCGTGCAGCTGGCGGGGACGAGCCTGCCGATCGCGCTCGGGCTGCTGGTGATGATCTACCCGGTGCTGGCCAAGGTTCGCTACGCCGAGATCGACCGGGTCGCCGCCGATCGCCGCCTGCTGGTGCCGTCGCTGGTCCTCAACTGGATCGTCGGGCCGGCGGTCATGTTCGCTTTGGCGTGGCTCTGGCTCCCCGATCTCCCCGCGTACCGCACCGGGCTGATCCTCGTCGGCCTGGCCCGGTGTATCGCCATGGTGCTGATCTGGAACGATCTCGCCGGCGGCGATGACACCGCCGCGGCCGTGCTGGTCGCGATCAACTCGCTCTTCCAGATCGTCGCCTTCGCCGGCCTCGGCTACTTCTATCTGCGCGTCCTCCCCGGGTGGTTGGGACTGACCACGACCACGGTGAACGTGCCCGTGTGGGACATCGCTCGCAGCGTGCTCATCTTCCTCGGCATCCCGCTGGCCGCCGGGTGGGCGACACGCACCCTGGGGGAGCGAACGCGTGGCCGCGAGTGGTACGAGCAACGCTTCCTGCTGCGGATCGGTCCGCTCGCGCTGTACGGCCTGCTCTTCACCATCGTCATCCTGTTCGCGCTGCAGGGCGACGCGATCACCCACCACCCGGCGGACGTGGCTCGCATCGCGCTTCCATTGCTCTGCTACTTCGCGTTGATGTGGACGGGCTCGTTCGGCCTCGGCCGGGCCTTGCACCTGTCCTACCCGCGCACGGCGACGCTGGCGTTCACCGCCGCCGGCAACAACTTCGAGCTGGCGATCGCGGTCGCCATCGGCACCTTCGGGGTCACCTCCGGTCAGGCGCTCGCGGGGGTTGTCGGCCCGCTCATCGAGGTTCCCGCCCTGGTGGGGCTGGTCTATGTCTCGCTTTGGGCGCGACGCCGCTTCTACCCACCTCAGGAGCAGCTACAGGCGTGAGCCACGCCCGACGTGGTGGTGCCGGCGCCGGTGCTTGTGTGTCGGTTCATCGCGCTGGCGGGGGGTCGCGGGGGCGAGCGTAGAATCAAACGTCTCGACCTCACTCGGGCCGTCACACCCACCCACGGAAAGGGGCCACGAATGACGAACTTCAGTGGACGCAGCGTCCTGATCACGGGTGGCGCCGGAGGTATCGGCGCGGCGGTCGCAGAATCCTTTCTGAAGCTGGGTGCACGCGTCGCCATCGTCGACATATCCCAGGAAGCCCTCAGCGCGACTGCGAAGCAGCTCTCCGGGCATGGCGAGGTCATCACCATTCAAGCGGACGTCTCCGACGAAGCCGATGTCCAGAGATACGTACAGGAGACCATCAAAGCGTTTGGCACAGTCGACGTCTTCTTCAACAACGCCGGCATCGAGGGCAAGGTCGCGCCGCTGACCGAACAGACCGCGGACGACTTCGACAGGCTGATCTCGATCAACCTGCGCGGCACCTTCCTCGGGCTCAAGCATGTCCTCCCGATCCTCACCGCACAGGGATCGGGATGCGTCATCAACACCTCATCCGTCGCCGGCCTTGACGGATTCGCCGGCCTCAGCCCCTACGTCGCCTCCAAGCATGCGATCGTCGGCCTCACCAAGAGTGCGGCCCTGGAAGTTGCCGCGTCAGGGGTGCGCGTCAATTCCGTGCATCCTGCGCCGGTCAACACCCGGATGATGCGGTCCATCGAGCAGAGCGCGAACCCACAGGACCCCGAGTCCGTGCGCAAGCAGTTCGAGCAGACGGTGCCGCTCGGCCGCTACGGCGAACCCGCGGACATCGCCAACCTGGTCGTGTTCCTGGCCTCGGACGAGGCATCCTTCATCACCGGTGCGCAGTACCGGGTGGACGGGGGCATGGGCGCCGCGTAGATCGATCGGCGCTCTCCGCGCGTCAGGCCGGGGTGACCAGTGGGTAGCCCAGCTCCTGCCACGCCTCCACCCCGTCGGTGAGGTGCCACACGTTGTCCACCCCGGCGCGCAGCAGCAGCGACGCGGCGAGCGCGGAGCGATGACCGGACGCGCAGTGCACGGCCACCGGGGCGTCGCGGTCCAGCGTGGGGGCGAGCGCGGTGATCGCGTCGGGGAGAGCGTGCTCGGCGCCGGGAAGGTGGCCGCCGGCCCACTCCCGCTCCTGGCGCACGTCGACCACGGTGATGGTGTCGCCGTCGAGGATGCGCTCGGCGAGGTCGGCCATGGTGTGACGCTCAACGCAGCGAGCGGGCCGGCGCTGCGCACGCCAGTCGTCGAATGCCATCCAGCGACCCACGCTGGTGAAGCCGATGCGCAGCAGCTGACGGGTCGCCTCCTCCGCGTCTTCCTCCGACGCCGCCACCAGGACCACCGTGGCGTCGATGTCGACCACCCAGCCGACCCACGGCGAGAAGGGGCCGTGCAGGGGCACGGCGAGCGCACCGGGAACGTGGGCGTGGTCGAAATCGGCGTGGGGACGGCAGTCGACGACCACGGCGCCCGCCGCGACATCGGCCTCGAACCGCTCGGGCGTGACCCGGTCGACGCGCGGCGCCACACCGGCCAGCCCCGGCTGGGCGGCGCGGTTGCGAGGCGCCATGCGCGGGTAGTACGCGGGGAACTCCCCCTGCTTGGCGTGGATGGCGAGGAAGTGGGCGAGGTCGGGGGCGTTGGCGAGCGGGTTGGTGCGCCGCTCGGTGCCGATGGTGGTGACGCGGTCACCGGACGAGGCCGCGCCACAGAACGAACCGCCACCGTGGGTGGGCAGCACCAGCAGGTCGTCGCGGTAGGCGGCCATCAGCCGGTGCATGGTGCCGTGCGCGCTGCGCGAGAGACCGAAGGTGTGCGACGGCCCCAGCAGGTCGGGGCGGGCCATCGTGCCCACCATCAGCGCCCCGCCGGAGAGCAGGGCGACCGATGAGCCGGCGGCGTCGAGCAGCAGGTAGCTGAGGTGCTCGGGCGTGTGGCCCGGCGTGTGC
>JALYTM010000110.1 GCA_030854305.1 Candidatus Dormiibacterota bacterium | reverse complement strand
GTCCCAGCACCACCGGCAGCGTCAGGAACCCGGCGCGCCGGTCCCCGGTGGCATCGGGGGTGGCGTTGCTGACGTGGAGCTCCACCGCCACCAGCGCGGCCAGTGGGGTGGTCAGCAGCGCGCCACCCGCCCCCGCGGTGGTGGTGGCCAGCAGCACCACAGCCTCGAAGCCGCCCCACCAGCAGAGGACGGAGGCCGGCGACCTCTTGAGCCACAGGTCGTACACCACCCCGCTGCCGGCGCCGAGGCAGGCGATGAGCAGGTAGCGACCACCCCACCAGGCGGCCACCCCCAGGCACAAGGCCAGGAGAGCCGCCGCGAGTGTCAGCGCTCCGGCGCGGCTGACCGCTCCACGGGCGATCGGCTTGAAGGGTTTGTCGACGGCGTCGGCGTCGGCGTCGGCCCAGTCGTTGAGCACCCCCGTGGCCAGCTGCGCCGGCAGCACCACCAGCACCACGTCCACGATGGTGGCGGCGGGGAGTGCATGGCGGTGCAGGAGCAGCGCGGCTGCCACCGTGACCCCTGTCACCAGCAGCGACGGACCGGGATGGCTGAGAAAGGCCACCGCCTTGATGGCACCGCCCCGCGGGCTGCGCTCGTCCACGAGCTCCCACAGGGCGGAGCGTTCCGCCGGCTCGCGGTCTGCCGCTGAGGTCACCCCGGCCGCTGCCACGCCTCGATGACCTGCGCGAGCCCGGCGCGGTAATCGGCGAAATTCGGCGTCCAGCCGGGCACCTCCGCCAGCGCAACACCCGGGGCGCCCACGTCGGTCATCTGCTGGTGCAGCTCGCGCACCACCGGGTGCACCAGGACCCGGGAGACGCGCGGCAGGTGCAGCGGGTGGGCGCGGCCCACGAGGTGGGCGAAGTGGTCCATGAAGTCCGCGAACGACGCCGGGTTGGCGTCGGTCGCGTAGGTGACCGTGCCCTTCGGTCGTGTGGCCGCGGCGCGCAGCAGGGCACGGGCGGCGTCGGTGGTGTGCAGGTGGTGCTGCAGGTTGTGGCGCGGACCGGCCCAGTACGGGCGCCCCAGCTGGAAGGCGCGCCGGTAGGCCCTGAGGTCGCGCATTCCCGGCCCGTAGAGGTAACCGAGGCGAACCACGCAGGCGGGACGTCCGCTGTCGAGGACGAGCCGCTCAGCTTCGCGAGCGGCGTCGGCGATCGCCAGCAACTGGCGCCCGACGCGGGGAGCGTCGGCGACGTCGGCCACAAGCGCATAGCTGGCGTGGACGACGAAGCCCGCGCGGGTGCGCTCCGCCTCGCGCAGCGCCCGGCGGGTCGAGGACAGGATGGCCGCGGCGGGGTCGCGCCACCAGGCGTGGCCGTCGTGGAGCAGGGAGTTGGGCGCCTGCAGCGACAGGTTGACCAGAACGCGTCCGCGTCCCGTCAACGGCCGCGCTGCGTGCTCGGCAACCACCGTTGGCGCCAGCTCCCCGCGCTGCCCCGTGAGCACCAGTTCCGTGGCCTGCCCTCCGTCGATGCATGTGACCGTGGACGCCGGGCACCAGTCTACGGTTCCCTCCGACCACCGTCGCTTGGGCGCGAGACGACCTCGCCGGCGTCAGCCCGACGCGGCGCTCGACCCCGTGCCGGAGTGCATCGCAGCGAGGGCGAGCAACCCCGCTCGAAAGCCGGCCTGCTGTGTGGGCGTCAGCAGCTCGGCCAACCCCGCTTCGACGCCCGCTATGGCAGCACGGACCAGCGAGGCGGCGGCCCGGCCCCTGTCGGTCAGCTGAACCACCGTCCGGCGGCCATCCTGGGGATGGTTCCAGCGCCGCACATACCCGCGCCGCAGCAGCGTGTCGATCAGCTGGCTGCCGGCCTGCCGGGTCACGCTGGTGTCCCGGCTGAGCTGGCAGGGCGAGGCGACGCCCTCCGCAGCCAGTGCCTGCAGCAGGTACCCGCCGTCCCGTGGCAGGTCGTCGAACCCGGCGCCCTCGAGGTGGACGGCCACTGCCTGGCTGTACGACCGGCGCGCCGCGCGCAGCAGAGAAGGCACGGAGAGGGAGTCGTCGGGCGCTGTATCCACCAGCTCAGGCCGCCGTTGCTGCGTGGCCACCCCCGCCGGTACCGCCCGGGGAGTCTCCTCGACGAGGCGGATCACCGGCTCGTCGGTCATGACCCCGACACCGAGGGTGCGATCTCGCCGCGGCCGGCCTGTTCGAGGTCCGCAGGCAAGTCGGTCCGGGTGGCGCGCGCCATCACCCCGAGCTGGATCCACCAGCCGCCACAATCCATCACGCGTTCAGTAACCGTACCCGCTGCTCGTCGGGGTCGGCACGCTGGTTGGAGCCGCCGCCGCGCTGGCGGCGACGGTCACCGGAGCCCACCCCGGGTAGTTCCCGTTGGTGTCGCCGGGCTTGGTGTCGCCGGAGAAGAAGTACAGCGGACGACCGTTGTACGTGACCTGGGTGCCACCGCCGTCGCTGCGCGCGATCGTTCCCCACTGGCCGCCGATCGAGCCTGCCGATGGGGTGGTACCCGCCGGGACGGTCAGGGCGGGCCAACGGGTGATGCACGCCCCCGTGCACGCGCTGGTGCCACTGTTGGCGACGTCCTGGCCGAACTGGTACAGCGTCATGTGGCTGGAACCGGCGACGAGCAGTGTCCGGCCACCGATGGTTGCGGACGCCACCGTGGCCCCTCCGGCAGCGGAGGGAGGGCTCGCCTGGATGCCGCCCGCCGAGGTGGTCGCTGAATCGGTTGCGGCCGCGCCGCCGCACCCGGCCAGCGTCAGCAGTGCGGCGGCGCCGAGCAGTCGTCGCGTCGTGGTGTATCTCATGTCCATGTCTCCTGATCGCTTGTACTGCTCATGGAATCACGACTCCCGTCCCGATGGGAATCGTCTGTTCGTCTTAAGACGTTCGGTGAGGACCACCGCCGCCGCGCGTGCCGACAGCGGCCACTCGCCGCGATCGGCAGCTCGCACGGCGTGGATGAGCTCGTCGCCACCGTCGTCCTTCAGCATGTACCCGACCGCTCCGTGGTCGATCGAGGTCAGCACCGCGGCGCGCTCGTGGAACCAGCTGAGCATGACCACCTTGGAAAACGGCGCCGCTGCACGGACGCTCTCAGTTCCCTGGGCAGTGCCGGCCTGGTCCATCGAGACATCCATCAGCACCACGTCGGGGCTCTGCTCCACCGCGAGGCGAGCAGCTTCATCGGCATCCGCCGCGGCGCCCACCACCTCGATGTCAGATGTGCGTGTGAAGAGCTCCGTGAGCTCGTGGCGCATCGACGGATGGTGTTCCGCGATCAGCAGCCGGATTCGACGCTGGTGCGACAACTGGCGTGGCACAGGAGCAATGCTGCGCCCGTTCGAGGGTACATCACACCCTGACGTTGGTCGTACGACTCGGGGTGTCCTGACCGCCCGGTAAGGTTGCGCGGTGGTAGAGCAGCCGGACCCCACCGAGACCGAGGCGCAGAGCGTCGCCCGCACCATCCTGGCGGTGCAGGGCATCCGGGCCGCGCTCTACGGGTTCGGTAGCGTGGTCCTCGGCGAAGCCCTTGCGGCGGAAGGACTGTCCGCAGCCGCTGTCGGGGGAGTCTTCGCCGCCATGCTGGTTGGAATGGCGGCCGGGACGATCGCGGTCGGGCGCTGGGGTGACGCCTTCGGAAGGCGACGCGCGTACGGCGCCCTGCTGCTCGTCATGGGTGGCGCGGGAACCGTCTTCGCGCTGACCAGCTGGGTGCCGGCGCTGGTCCTCGCAGCGATCACCGGCACGCTGTCGACCGACCCCAACGAGTCCGGTCCGATCACCACTCTCGAGCAGGCGATGCTGAGCGGAGTCCCGGCTGCGATTCGCGTGCGGGTCTTCGGACGCTACAACGCGGTGGCGTACCTCGCCGGGTCGTTCGGGGCACTGGTTGCCGGCGGCCCGTCGATCCTGCGCCGGGTGGTTCCGGCGCTGCCGGCGGACCAGCGCTGGCTGCTGTTCTTTCCCGTGCTCGCGGTGGCGTGCGCCGCGCTCACCCGCCGGTTGCCGGCGCGGTTCGACGTGCAGCGCGACCGCCACGTGCGCGGGTTGCAACGGTCGCGCCGCCAGGTTCGCCGTCTGTCGGTGCTGTTCGGCATCGATGCGTTCGGCGGCGGGTTCGTCGTCCAGAGCTTCATGGTGTACTGGTTCCACCAACGGTTCGCGGCGTCCGTGGGGTTGATGGGACTGGTGTTCTTCGTTGTCGGGCTGCTCCAGGCGGGCTCCTCGCTGGCCGCCACATCCGTGAGCCGCCGCATCGGCCTGCTCAACACCATGGTGTTCACCCACCTGCCGTCGAACCTGCTCCTGGTTGCCGTCGCACTCGTGCCGACGCTTCCACTGGCGATCGCTGCTCTGCTCGCGCGGTCGGCCCTGTCGCAGATGGACGTTCCGGCACGCCAGGGATACATCGCAGCGTTGGTCGACCCCGACGAGCTCACCGCCGCCGCCGCATCCACCAACACCGCTCGGTACGCGGTGCGGCCGCTGGGCCCGCTGATCGCCGGCGGCCTGATGCAGGGTGTGCTCGCCGGACCTTTCATCGCCGCCGGCGGCATCAAGATCGTTTACGACCTCATCCTCTTCGCGACCTTTCGTCGCGCGGCGGTGGGGCCGGAGGTACCCGCCGCCGGCGACACCGGAGACCAGGTGGAGAAGAGGTGACTGTCCACCTGCTCGACGCGGGTGCCCGCCTTTCCGCCATCGACGAGAACCGTGGCGCCGCTCAGAGAGCCATCCGAGAACAGGCATCGATGAGCGGTCATCACCGGGATGCCGAGGCCGGCGCCCAGCTCGAACCCGACGCCGGCCCCATTGGGCGTTGTACAGCCACACGCGTTCGCCGATGCGCCGGCGATCCACATCCGCCCCGGCAGCATCGATCGCCCCAGCGCCGTCCTGATTGGGAATGACCTGCTCAACCTTCTCGGCGGACTCCGGCAAGGCACGGCATGCCTTCCAGTCGGTCGGGTTGACGCCCGAGAGGCGCATGCGCACCTCGGCCGGCCCCGGTTCGGGCGCGGGAACGTCGCCGATCCTGATGATCCCCCGGCGTGGTCCGGCACTGTCGTACACCGCGGCTTTCCACCCTCTCGGCTTGGATCGCTGCCACGCGGCTCGCGCTGTGGGGCCGGAACAAGGTGTACCCGCTACAGGGGTCGAACCTGTGACCTTGGGATTAAGAGTCCCCTGCTCTACCAACTGAGCTAAGCGGGCGCGACCCCCGATTCTACCGGTCGGCCCCGCCCGCCCCCGCCCCCGCGCCCTAATCAGCCGCGCGGGCCGACCCCTGAGCCCACCCTGCCGGTGCGGCGCTCATTGGCCAGCCAGATCATCGACCGCTGCTGCTGGGCCAGCCGGGCGCGCAGGCCGGGCGGGCTGGGTGACACCCCCCGCAGCGGCGACGTGGTGCGCGCGACCAGCGCGCGGCGGAGGTCGTCGGCGGTCGATCCATCGAACACGGTGACCACCCGGCCGATGTCGTTGGCGCCGAAATGGCTGTCGCCCGCTCCCACCACAGCCCCCAGCTGGTCGCGGTGCGCCGCGTAGTACTCGTCGAGCTTCTTCCACGTTCCGGGGAGCACCGGGGCGGTGTGCCTCAGCTCAATGCCGTCCACCGCGCGGCTGCGCAGCAGCGAGTCCAGGCGCCGCGCCGACATCGAGGCGAAGTACGTCGGCATGAACGGGTGGGCGACGATCACGAGGCCGCCCTGGTCGTGGATGGCGTCGACGGTGTCCTCGACCGACATGTGCATGCGGACCTGCTTCTCGATGAACAGCGCCACGATGTGCGTTCCCGGGGGGAACTCGCACGTCACCTCCTCGCCGCGCACCACCGCGACGTCCAGCTCGAGCCCGACGTCGGTGGCCTCGGAC
>JALYTM010000109.1 GCA_030854305.1 Candidatus Dormiibacterota bacterium | reverse complement strand
CTTCGAGCGCGACTGGGCCGTGGCCGACGCGGTGGGCGCCCGGAGCAGCTGACGTTCGCTGTGCCGGGTATGGTGGGCTGGTGAGCGACAGCGCCAACGCCGCCGACACCGCGCTCGACGCGCCGCCCGAACGGCTGCCGGTCGTGCCCCTGCGCGACAACGTGGTCTTCCCGGCGCAGCTGGCCCCGCTCGCCGCGGGCAGGTCGCGTTCGGTCTCGGGCCTGCAGGCGGCGGCCAACGGAGACTCCCGGGTCATCCTTGCCGTGCAGCGCGACGCCGCAGCCGACGAGGTGGAGCTGGCGGACCTCCAGGAGATCGCTGTGGTCGCCAACGTCGGCGCCCTGCGGCTCATCCCCGGGGCCGGGGCCCATGCGCTGGTCGAGGGCCAGCAGCGTGTCCGCCTCCTCGACTTCACCACCGAGGACGACCGCTGGATGGCGTCCTTCGTGCCCGTCGTCGAGGACGAGGGGCACGGGACGGAGGCCGATGCCCTCGCCGGGAGCGTGCGCCAGCTGTTTGCCGAGTACGTCACCGCGGGCGGCCAGGTGGCCCCGGAGGTGGCGGGCGCGATGGCCCGGGCCGGCGGCGCCACACGTGTTGCCGACATCGCGTCGGCGGCTCCAGACCTCACGGTCGCCGAGCGGGTCGAGATGCTCCAGCTCCTCGACCCGCTGGAGAGGCTCCGCAGGCTGGGACCGTTGCTGGGCCGCCAGGCGGAGGTGGCGTCGATGCGCACCCGCATCCACGACGACGTGCAGCGCACCATCAACAAGTCACAGCGCGAGCACATCCTGCGCGAGCAGCTCCGTGCCGTGCGCAAGGAGCTGGCCGAGCTGGAGGGCGACGGCGAGGACGGCGAGGACCTGGTCGCCCGGTTCGAGGCGCTGCCGATGCCGCCGGCGGTGCGCTCTCGCGCGCTGAAGGAGGTCTCCCGGCTGGAGCAGATCCCGGGCGCCTCGCCCGAGCTGGGGATGGTCCGGACCTGGGTCGACTGGCTCCTCGACCTCCCCTGGGGTGAGCCCGCCGACGTCACTGTCGACATCGAGAAGGCGGCGGCGATCCTCGACGAGGACCACTACGGGCTGGGCAAGGTGAAGGACCGGATCCTCGAATGGATGGCCGTCCGCGCACGCGCACTGGACCGCGCCGCTCAGCGCGCCGCCGCGTCCGTCGACGGCCCCGGTGGTGACTCCGGACGGCTACGCCCGCTGCAGACGCCGATCCTCTGCCTGGTGGGGCCGCCGGGGGTGGGCAAGACATCACTCGGACGCAGCGTGGCCCGGGCCATGGACCGCAGGTTCGTCCGCCTGTCGCTGGGTGGCATCCGCGACGAGGCCGAGATCCGGGGCCACCGCCGCACCTACATCGGCGCCCTCCCCGGGCGGATCATCCAGTCGATGAAACAGGCGGGCACCGTCAACCCGGTGATCATGCTCGACGAGGTCGACAAGGTCGGGCTCGACTTCCGGGGCGACCCATCAGCGGCGTTGCTGGAGGTGCTCGATCCCGAACAGAACCGCGAGTTCAGCGACCACTACCTCGAGGTGGCGTACGACCTCTCGCACGTGCTCTTCATCACCACCGCCAACGTGGTCGACACCATCAGCCCGGCGCTGCGCGACCGCATGGAGGTGATCCGCATCAGCGGCTACACCGAGGCCGAGAAGGTGGGCATCGCGGAGCAGCACCTGGTGCCCCGCCAGCTCGAGCAGCACGGGTTGGACGCCGGCGAGCTGACCATCTCCCGCGACACGCTGGTTGCCATCCTGCACGGTTACACCCGCGAGGCGGGGGTGCGGCAGCTCGACCGCACCATCGCCGAGATCGCTCGCAAGGTGCCGCGCCGGCTCATCGCCGGCGTCGAGTCGGTCACCGTCGACCCCGGCTCGCTCAGCGAGTTCCTGGGCCCGCAGCGTTTCGACTACGGCGAGGTGCAGGAGGCCGACGAGGTGGGCGCGGTCACCGGTGTCGTGGTCAGCGAGGTCGGTGGAGACATCGTGACCGTTGAGGCTCTCGCCATCGACGCTCGTCCGGAGCTGTCGCTCACCGGGCAGCTCGGCAGCGTGATGGAGGAGTCGGCCCGCGCGGCGCTGTCGTGGGCACGCGTGCACGCCGTCGAGTACGGTGCGCCCCGCGACTTCTTCGACACCCATGCCCTGCACATCCATGTCCCGGGCGGGGCCATCCCCAAGGACGGACCGTCCGCCGGTGTGACCATGCTGGTCGCCATGGTCAGCGTCGCCAGTGGACGTCCGGTCCGCCGCGACGTCGCCATGACCGGCGAGGTGACGTTGCGCGGACGCGTGCTCGCCATCGGTGGCGTCAAGGACAAGCTGCTCGCCGCGCACCGAAGCGGTCTGACCACCTTCATCCTCCCGCGCAAGAACATGCGCGATCTCGACGAGGTCCCCGCGGAGGTGATGCGGAGCATCGAGGTGGTCCCCGTCGACACCGTCGCCGACATCCTCGACCGTGCCCTGACCGCGGAGCAGCGGCGGCCGGAGAAGCGCGCGGCGGGCTTCTCCCTGCCGATGCGCGGCGCCGACGGCGGCTCCCGCCCACCGATCACGGCCTGACGTCGTGGCCGACGCTCTGACCGACCTGCTCGAGCTCACCGTGGTGGTCGACCCGGTGTACAGCGAGAACTGCTACCTGCTCCACCGTCGCGACAGCGACGCCGCCCTGCTGGTCGACCCCGGCCTGCAGAGCCGGGCGGCGCTCCGCCTGCTCGAGGACCGGGGCTGGCGGTGCGAGCGCATCCTGCTCACCCACGGGCACGGCGACCATGTCAACGGCGTCCCGGCGGTGAAGGCGGCCCACGGCTGCCGCGTGGCCCTGCATCCGTTCGACCGCGAACAGCTGGCATCGATGCGCTTCTTGCCCGGGATTCCCGCTGACATCCCTGACGTGGAGATCGACGACGACCTCAATGACAACCAGGTCATCGACTTCCACGGGGTCGACATCGCCGTGCTGCACACCCCCGGACACACCAGGGGCTCGGTCAGCTTCCTGGCCGGGACCGACCTGGTGAGCGGCGACACGCTGTTCCGCCGCGGGGTCGGCCGTGCCGACCTGCCCGGCGGCAACTGGGAGCAGCTGATGACCAGCGTGGAGACAAGGCTGTACTCACTCCCGGCGGCGGTCGTGGTGTACCCCGGCCACGGCGCGTCGACCACCATCGGTGAGGAGATGCAGCTCAACCCGTTCGTGGTGCACCCGCGCTACCGCTGAACGGCCGACGAGCCAACCCGCTCCAAGCGCTGCAGCAGCTCGTGGAGGATGGCGCCGGTCACACCCCACACCACGTTCGAATCCACGGTGTAGAAGTGCACATCGCGACCGGTGCCGTCGCGCGTGAGGTGGCGAACCTCGTGCGGCGCGGAGGCGAGGTCGGTCAGCGACAGCGAAAAGAGTCGCGCCACCTCGAAGGAGTCGGGAACCAGCGTGATCGGGGTGGACTGAAGGCCCACCACCGGCGTCAGCCAGCGATCGGATGTTGCAGTCATGAATGGCGGTAACATGCCGATCACCTCGACGGCATCGGCGGGAATGCCCGCCTCCTCGTGCGCTTCGCGCAGGGCCGTGTCGACCACCGAGTGGTCATCTGCCTCGCTGACCCCACCGGGGAAGCCGATTTGGCCGGCGTGGTGGCGCAGGTGGCCGGTGCGCTCCAGGAACAGCAGGGGCAGGGAAGGGTCGCGCACATCGAACAGCATCAGCACAGCCGCCGCGCGGATACCGTCCGGCGCGCGCTCGTGCGGTGTCGACACAGGGTCGACGGCGTGGCGCAGAGCGTCATCGAGCGCGGCCATGCCACCACTCTACGCAAGGCACGCCCGGAGACCGCGGTTACGCGACCGGACCACCGTCCGCGCTGCCAGGCTGGCGTGGAGACGCGACATCGCCTCCGAACGACGCCTGCGTCAGTGGTTGGCGGAACCGTACGCTTGCAGCCGGTGACAGCGGTCACGTCGCTCCGGAGCGTTGGTCAACGTCGGTGAAGGAGGCCTGAGGTCGTGCAACGCGGCGTCACACCGGGTGGCTCGAGTCAGTCGGGATCGCGGTCGTGTGCACACTGCGGCGGCGCGCTGGTGCGCTCCCACCGCGAGTACGCCGGCGGCGGTGCCAGTGTCGACGTCCTCCGTTGCGGCGGGTGCGGACGCACCGTGACCACCGGCCCGCGGCAGGACAGTCAGCGACTCCGTCCGACCGGACGATCGCGCCGCCATCAACCGGTGGACGAAGGGCCACCTCCCAACCCGGTCCTCGACGCCGATGTCGCACGCCGGCTGCGGCGCGATCTCGCCGGCGACACCGACGGCTGAGCCGCTTCCGGCGCGGCGGTCAGCGGATCGCCGACTGCAGGGGCTCGACCACTACCGCCCGGTGCCGGTCACACCAGCCCAGGACCCGGTCCTGGATGTCGTCGCGGTCGATGTCGACGCTCATGCCGTGGCCGCTGCGCGGGAACAGGTGCCGCTCCACCTCGGCGCTGCACACCAGGCGGCGCGCGATCTCCTCAGCGTTGCTGGGGTGGATGGTGCGGTCACGCCCGCCGTGCATCACCAGCACCGGCGCCCGCACCGACGCCAGCTCGTCGCGCACCTCCCCGATCAGGCGCCCGAACTCGCCGATGGCGCTCATCGGCCGCAGGCCCAGCGAGTACAGCTCGTCGATGCGGCTCTGGTCGTAGAGGTCGATGTCCTGGCCCGGTCGCTGCCAGCGCAGGAGGCGGCGCGCGACGGGCAGCACCAGCGGGGCCACGCCGGTGAGGAACACCGGTGCCGCCAGGGTGGCCACCGCTCGGATGCGCAGGTCGGCGGCTGCCAGGTGCAGTGCGAGGGTTCCGCCCATCGACTGGCCCACCGCCATCACCTCGTCGCACTCGCCCGCGAGTGTGTCCATCGCTTCCCGCGCCGACCGGATCCAGTCCAGCCTGGTGGTGCCCCTGAGGTCGTCCGGCGTGCCCGCGTGGCCGGCGAGAGCGGGGCCCCGGCAGCGGTAGCCGTGCGCGGCCAGGTGTTCACCGAGGCGCCGCAGCTCGGGCGGCGTGCCCGCGAAGCCGTGGAGGAGGAGCACGCCGTGAGCGCCGCTGCCGAGAACCCAGGGAGCCACCACCGCCGGGTCGAAGGGCTCGAGCGTGCGCAGTGCCATGGCGGCCGAGTATATGGCGAGCTCCCGGATGCTACCGTGCCGCCACGTGACCGGGGAACTCATGCGTACAGCGCTGGATTCGATCGTTCGAGGCGAGTCGCTCGACGTCCCCACTGCACGCGCTGTGATGGACGAGGTGATGGATGGTTCCGCTACCGCCGCGCAGATGGGCGGCCTGCTGGCGGCGCTGCACACCAAGGGCGAGTCCGTCGACGAGCTGACCGGGATGGTGATGTCGATGCGCGACCACGCCACCGCCGTCGATCTTCCCCCGGGCGCCGTGGACACGTGCGGAACAGGCGGTGACGGCAGCGACACCTTCAACATCTCCACCGCCGCGGCACTGGTGGCGGCGGCGGCGGGGTGCAGGGTCGCCAAGCACGGGGGCAGGGCGGCGTCGTCACGGTGCGGCAGCGCCGATGTGCTCGAGGCGCTCGGCGTGGTGGTCGCGCTCGACGCCGCCGGCGTGCGCCGCTGCGTCAGCGAGGCATCGATCGGCTTCATCTACGCGCCGGCCTTCCACCCCGCCATGCGGCACGCCTCCCCCGTGCGCCGCGAGCTGGGGATCCGCACCGTCTTCAACATCCTCGGTCCGCTGGCCAACCCGGCGCGCGTCCGGCACCAGGCACTCGGCGTCGCCGGCAACGCACCGGTCGAGGTGATGGCCACCGTGTTGCATCGCCTCGGCCACCGTCACGCACTGGTGTTCAG
>JALYTM010000108.1 GCA_030854305.1 Candidatus Dormiibacterota bacterium | reverse complement strand
GCTGAGCGGCTCGCAGCATGGCGGCGGCAGGCTGGCGCCGTGGCGGCGGTATGCCCGGCGCCAACCGGTAGGCGAGCACGGTCCGGTTGCCCGCGCGGGTGATTCCGAGCGCCTCGATGACCTCCCACCTGGTGAGGCTGCTGAAGGGGTACTGGCGCTGGAGCAGCCCCTCGCGGGTCAGCTCCAATGACGGCCGCAGCAGCACGCCGGTGAACACCAGCGCCACCACCGGTGCGGCGATCACGAACCAACCGATGGTCGCGCCGGTGAGCAGGCAGAGCACGCCGGCGACCTCGGTGAACAGCGCCAGCGGCACCACCAGTGCCGCCGGCCGGCGCGCGGTGAAGACCACCCGCGTGGTGCCGGGGTCGGGGTCGCCGCCGACGGCGCTCATCGCGGCGATGGTACGCACCGCCCCGGCGCCCACCGCTCTGCGATGGTGTGCCGGTGCCACCGCTCGCCGTCTCGATCGTCGACGTGCTGGAGGTCGTCGGCTTCGGCGCCGCCGGCTTCCTGGTGGTCGCCCTGGTCTGCGCCGGGATCCTGGCGATGCTTCAGGTGATCCTGCCCAGTACCGACAGCGGTGCCGTGGAGGCCGATCGCAAGCACGCAGAGGAAGTGGCCGACGGCGGGGACGATCAGGGTCCCGCGCCTCTTGACACGGAGGCGAACGTATAACGTATCCTTTATGAAAGGATTCGTTATGCAAATGCCCGCCTCCCCGTCCGACCCCGCCCGCCGCGCCCCCCGTCGCGCCCTGCCGGGCAGCATCGCCCACGGAGCCAGCGACCTCTCGGTGGCCTTCGAAGGTCTCGCCAACCCCACCCGCCTGCTGATCGTCGAGAGCCTGGCCGGGTCGTCGGAGATGAGGGTCAGCGAGCTCGCCGAGCTGTGCATGGTGTCCCAGCCGCGGATGAGCTGGCACCTGCGCATCCTTCGCAAGGCGGACATCATCCGCACCCGTCGCGACGGCCGCGAGGTGTTCTGCCGCCTCGACCGCGACGCCATCGACCGGCATCTCCGCAGTTTCGTCCGTCTCGTTTCCGGACGCGCCGACGGTCTTCCCGAGGTGCCAACCCCGAGTCTCCAACCAGTCCAAGAGGGAATATCGTGAGCAACAAAGTCAGAGTCGCGATCATCGGCGTGGGCAACTGCGCCTCCTCCCTGGTGCAGGGCCTTGAGTACTACAAGAACGCCGACGTCAACGACGTCGTGCCCGGCCTCATGCACATCGACCTCGGCGGGTATCACATCAGCGACATCGAGATCTCGGCGGCGTTCGACATCGACATCGAGAAGGTCGGCAAGGACGTCAGCGAGGCGATCTTCAGCGGCCTCAACAACACAGTGAAGTTCAGCGATGTGCCGCACCTCGGCGTACCCGTCCAGCGCGGCATGACCCACGACGGACTCGGCAAGTACCTCTCCGAGGTGATCACCAAGGCACCGGGTTCCACCGTCGACATCGTCGAAGTGCTGAAGAGCACCAAGACCGACGTGGTGGTGAACTACCTGCCGGTGGGTAGCGAGGAGGCGACCCGCTGGTACACCGAGCAGATCCTCGCCGCCGGCTGCGCGATGGTCAACTGCATGCCTGTCTTCATTGCCCGCGAGGAGTACTGGCAGAAGCGGTTCGAGAAGGCCGGTGTCCCCATCATCGGTGACGACATCAAGTCCCAGGTGGGCGCCACGATCATGCACCGCGTGCTCACCCGACTCTTCCGCGACCGCGGCGTCGAGATCGAGCGCATGTACCAACTGAACTTCGGCGGCAACACCGACTTCCTCAACATGCTGGAGCGCGAGCGCCTGCTGAGCAAGAAGATCAGCAAGACCAACGCTGTCAAGTCCCAGCTCGACCATCCCATCCCCGAGCGCAACATCCATGTCGGTCCGTCCGACTACGTGCCGTGGCTGAACGACCGCAAGTGGGCGTACATCCGCATCGAGGGCAAGTCGTTCGGTGACGTGCCTCTGAACATGGAGGTCAAGCTCGAGGTGCACGACTCGCCGAACAGCGCCGGCGTGGTCATCGACGCGGTTCGCTGCTGCAAGCTTGGGCTCGACCGCGGTATCACCGGCGCGCTCGAGGGGCCGTCCAGCTACTTCATGAAGTCGCCACCTCGCCAGGTTTCCGACTCGCTCGCCCGGGAGCTTGTGGAGCAGTTCATTGCCAACGCTCCCGACCAGGCCGCGAACGGACGGCATCGCAAGCCAGCGAGGGTGGCCGAACCGGTCGCCCAGTCGGTCACACCCGCCGCAGAGTAGAGCGGAGCGACCGGAGTGGTCGAAGCGGGCCGGGAGTCGCGTCTCCCGGTCCGTTCGCGCCTGTTCCGGCGGCATCAGCGCGAGCCGATGCTGCCGTACTACGGCTACCGGGTGGCCTCCACGCTGGTCCGCATGCTGCCGCGCCGGGCCAGCTTCGCGCTCGCCGACCGTGTCGCCGACGTGCTGCTGGCCACGGTGCCGGCGAAGTTCGACCCGCTCCGCGACAACCTGCGCCACGCGCTGCCGGACACCGACGACCGCGCGATGCGGAAGATCGTGCGCCGCAACCTCCGTGACCTCACCCGCAGCTGGGTCGACGTGATGGCGATCCCGCTCGACCCGTCGGCGACCACCCGGCGCTTGCGCGAGGTCGACCTCTACCACTACACCGACGCGCTCGCTCGCGGCGACGGGGTGGTGGTGGTGTCGATGCACTTCGGGGCCTGGGAGGCCGGGCTGGCGGCGTGGAACGGTGGCGGCGGTCACCTCGCGCTGCTCGCCGAGAGGCTCCGGCCGCAGAAGCTGTTCGAGGCCATCGCGGGCGCCCGCGGTGCCCTCGGGGTGAAAGTCATCCCCATCGACGTCGAGGCCATGCTGGAGGGAGACCCGCAGACCGCCCGCCGGATCGGCGCCGGCGCCATGCGCGAGGTGTTCAAGCACCTCCGCAGCGGCGGCGCCATCGCCCTCGCCATCGACCGCGACCTCACCGGCACGGGTACGCTGCTCCCGTTCTTCGGTGTTCCCGCCCGTATCCCGCTCGGCGTCGTCGAGGTGGCGGTGCGGAGCGGTGCCGCCATCGTCCCGATCGCACTGCGTCGCACCAGCTGGGGCGTCGAGGGCATGGTGTTCCCGGAACGGCAGTACGACCGCGCCGCGCCGCGCGACGGTGAGGCCGAGCGCGTGTCGCGCGAGATCCTGACCATCTTCGAGGACGTGATCCGCCGCCATCCCGAGCAGTGGCACGTGCTCGACCGCATCTGGCCGGAGCCCGCCCGGTGAAGGTCTGCCTGGTCTCGCCATACGACTTCATGCACCCCGGTGGGGTGACCGAGCACGTGCGCCATCTCGCCGCGACGCTGCGCAGCCGCGGTCACGACGTCACCGTGCTGGCGCCCTCCAGCCGCGTGGGCGACGACCACGGCATCGAGGGGTACATCCGCATCGGTCGCAGCGTGCCGGTCAAGAGCAACGGGTCGGTGGCGCGCATCGCGCTCAGCTTTCACCTCGTCCGCCGGGTCCGTGCGCTGCTCGACGACCACGACTTCGACGTCGTCCACTACCACGAGCCGCTGGTGCCGAGCCTGCCGATCACCGTGCTGCGCTTCCACCGCGGCGCCAACGTGGCCACCTTTCACACCCAGGCGCGTCGCAACCTCGGTTACTACTACGGACGTCCGTTCCTGGGGCGCTACTTCAAGCGCCTGCATGCCTGCATCGCGGTCAGCGTCCCGGCGCGCGACTTCATCTCCCGCTACTTCCCCGGCGACTATCGCATCGTGCCCAACGGCATCGACACGTCGCGCTTCCGTCCCCACCAGCGTTCGCTTGACCACCTGCGCACGCCGGGGAAGAAGACGATCCTCTTCGTCGGCCGCATGGAGCAGCGCAAGGGGTTCGACATCCTCCTGGAGGCGTACGCACAGCTGCGCCGGCGTCGCGACGATCTGCGCCTGGTCGCCGTCGGTGACGGGCCCCAGCGCGAGGGCTATGAGCGTCAGGTCGACTCCTTCGGTATCCCCGACGTCCTCTTCTGCGGACGGGTCAGCAACGAGATGCTGCCCAACCACTACGCCTCGGCCGACGTTTTCTGCAGCCCCGCGCTCGGCGGCGAGAGCTTCGGCATCGTTCTGCTCGAAGCGATGGCCAGCGGTGTCCCCGTGCTCGCTTCGGCGATTCCCGGCTTCACCACCGTCATCGCCGCCGGCAAGGACGGGCTCCTGGTGCCGCCCCGTCAGCCTCGGGTGTGGGCGCAGGCGATCGAAACCGTGGTCAACGACGACGACCTCTCCCGGTCGATGATCGCCAACGGGCTGCGCACCGCGCAGCGCTACGACTGGAACCGCGTCGCGGGCGAGATCCTCGACGTGTACGAACAGGCACGCGGGCGGGCCCGCGTGCACCAGGTGGCCGCCGGTGTTCACCGACAAGTTTCAAGAATGGGTTAGGGCCGGGGCGCGTCGGCTGGTCCCGATGCTGCGAATCCTCGGCTTCACCCCCAACGCGCTCACGCTTGCCGGCCTGGCGATCTGTGCCGTGGCGTCGGCGCTGGTTGCTGCCGGCCTGCTCATCCCCGGTGGCGTGATCCTGCTGCTCGCCAGCGCTTTCGACATCCTTGACGGCGCGGTGGCACGTGTCACCGGGAAGGTGTACCGCTACGGAGCCTTCCTCGACTCGACCACCGACCGCTACGCCGAGTCGTTCACGTACATCGCACTGCTCTGGTACTTCACGATCACCCTGCCCGGGCGTCACATGATCGAGCCGATGCTGGTGATCCTCGCGCTCACCGGCTCGCTGTTGGTGTCGTATGTGCGGGCGCGGGCGCAGTCGCTCGGTTTCGTGTGCGACGGCGGCATCTTCGCGCGTCCCGAGCGTGTCGTCCTGACCGTGGTGGGGCTGCTGGTGCCGCCACTGCTGTTCGGCTGCCTGGTCGCGCTGGCCGTGCTCACCAACGTCACCGCGGTCCAACGCATCTGGTTCGTGTGGCGCCAGTCGCAGAAGACCGCCCCGGCGGAGACCCGCCCCGAGCACGTCGGCATCAAAGAGGGGTAGCCGATGGACCTGGGACTGAGGGGACACACCGCGTTCGTGTCCGCGGCCAGCCAAGGGCTGGGACGGGGAACTGCGCTGGCATTTGCCCGCGAGGGCTGCCACGTCGGCCTCTGCGCTCGCGACGATGAAGCGCTCAGCAGCGTCGCTGCCGAGGTCACCGACGCGGGCGTGCGCGCCATTCCATCGGTCGCCGACGTGACCGATGCGGCCGCGGTCGGCGCAGCTATCGAGGCAACGCTCGCCGCCACCGGCCGGCTCGACGCGCTGGTCGTCAACGGCGGCGGTCCGCCGCCGGGCACGTTCGACGACGCCTCCGACGAGGCGTGGCATGACGGCTTCGAGCTGCTGGTCATGGGCGCGGTAAACCTGGTGCGCGCCGCGCTGCCGGCGCTGCGACGCTCGGAGTCGGCGAGCATCGTGTTCTTCGCATCGACCTCGGTCAAGCAGCCGATTCCCAACCTGATGCTCAGCAACTCGCTGCGCTCTGCCGTCAGTGGGCTCGCCAAGTCCCTCGCCATGGAGCTGGCGCCGGGCATCCGCGTCAACTCCATCCTCACCGGCAGGATTCGCACCGCCCGCACCGAGGCGCTGGCGCGCCACGGCAACCCCGCAGGCGACGTGGAGGAGACGATCGCCCGGCAGGCCAGGGCGATTCCGCTCCTTCGGTACGGCACCGTCGAGGAGTTCGCCAATGTCGCGGTGTTCCTCAGCTCACCGGCGGCGGGCTATGTCACCGCCGCGGCGCTGCCGGTCGACGGAGGTGTCATCCAGGCCGTCCTGTGACGGCGCCGGGCGGCTAACAGCTGGTGCTGGTTCCCAGGATGGCGAGGATCCCGACCAGGTTGAACAGGCCGTGGACCACCGCGCCGGGGACCAGCGAGTCGGAGTACTCGTAGAGCAGCGCGAGGATGACGCCGACTGCGAACAGCGGCAGCGCCAGCACCAGCACCACGTGCGAGG
>JALYTM010000107.1 GCA_030854305.1 Candidatus Dormiibacterota bacterium | reverse complement strand
GCGCCGGTGGACGCGAGGCTGTCCAGCGGCACCACGTCTCCGTCGGACCACGACGTCTCCCCGCCGCGGGTGCGCCACGTCACCCGGGCCCGGCCGTGCACAGTGAGCGTCCCGGCGTCGACGTCGATGACGCAGGCGGTGTGTTCGTCGACACCGAGGATGGCGCAGCCCTCGGGCAGGGTCTCCTCAAGGATCCGCAGCCGCCGCTCGCCCATGTAGCAGTAGCGGGTGTCGTGGGTGCCCCCCTCCGCGTTGTTGTAGTGGGGGATCACCGCGGCGTGCAGCCCGGTGGCGGCGAGAACGTCGAGGCCGGGGATCCAGCGCACGGGCTCACCCACCTTGTAGATCTCGTACACCGGGATGGCAACTTCGCCGAGCCCGACGGCGGCCGCACTGGCGAACACCACGATGCCGCAGGTCCTCACCTTGTCGACGAGCAGTGCGGAGACGCGGGTGTCGCGCCACTGGCGCAGCGCATACGAGGGGCTGCCCGGGCCGGCGAACACGTACTGCGCCTGGGCCAGCCGCGCGCACATGCGCTCGTACTCGAGGGGTCCGGCGGTCTCGGCGTTGCGGAAGCGGACCACCTCGATGTCATGGCCCACGCGGTCGTGGAAGTAGGCGACGCTGCGGTCCGCGATCTCGTCGGCGTTCTCCTGGAAACCGAAGGGCGTGTCGAGCATCACCGCCGACGCGTCCCGGGGCAGGCGCGCCAGCAGCGCCGCATGCACGGCCGTCATCGTCGGCGCCGTCTCGCCGGAGCCCATCACGGCCAGCACGCGCGGGGAGGTCACCAGTTCATCCTAGGCATCCGCCACCGTCGCCGGCCGCGGCGGCCGGACGCTACAGCCGCGCGAACAGACGGGCCAGCCACACCAGCGTTCGCACCGGGGACCCCGTGGGCCCGCTGGGGACGTCCTTCAGGTTGGCCTGATCGTTCCAGGACGTGCCCGCGATGTCGAGGTGCACCCAGGGGAGGCCGCCGCTGAACGCGCGGATGAAGATGCCGCCGGAGATCGTTCCCGCCTGCCGGCCGGCCCAGTTGCGGACGTCGGCAACCTCGCTGTGGAGACAGGCGTCGTACTCGGGATGCATGGGCAGCTCCGCGAAGCGGTCGCCGGCCTCTTCACCGGCACGCTGGACGAGGGAGGCGAGGCCGGGATCGCTGGTCATCAGCGCGGTGGTCACGTGGCCGAGCGCGACCACCGCCGCGCCAGTCAGCGTGGCGACGTCGACGAGGTGGGTGGCGCCGATCCTGCGTGCGTACGCCAGTCCGTCGGCCAGCACCACGCGGCCTTCGGCGTCGGTGTTGACCACCTCGATGGTGGTTCCGTCCATGGCGCTGACGACGTCACCCGGCTTCAGCGCTTTTCCTCCCGGCATGTTCTCGGTCGCCGGGACGATGCCGACCACGTTGGCCGGTACCGCCAGGGCGGCGATGGCCAGCACGGCGGCGAGCACCGCGGCGCCGCCGCCCATGTCGGCCTTCATCGACTCCATGCCGAGCGACGGCTTGATCGAGATTCCCCCGGTGTCAAAGGTGATCCCCTTGCCGATGAGCGCCAGCCGGGGTCCGTCGTCACCGCCCCCGTCGTGTCGCAGCACGATCATCACCGGCGGCTCACTGCTACCCTGCGCGATTCCGAGAAGCGCGCCCGCACCCGCCGCTTCCAGTGCCGCCCGGTCCAACACCTCGACGCCGACCGACGTGCCCGCACACAGCTCGCGCACGGACTCGGCGAACGCCGTCGGTGTCAGCATGTTCGACGGCAGGTTGACCCACTGCTGCACGCGAATCGTCGACTCGGCGAGAAGGACGGCGTCGGCGAGAGCGGTCTGCACCTCGTCGCCGTCGTCGTCGTTGAAACCCGCGACCACGAGGTCGGTGATCTGCGGCGAGGCGTCGGTGTCCGACTTGCTGACGCCGGCGTCGAAGTTGGCGAGCAACAGCCCGGTCACCATGGCGCGCAGCAGTGCGGCGACATTCCGGGTCGCTGTGCCCGCCAGGGACGTGTCCGCCACCAGTACCGCGCGCGGCAGCCGCCGGCGACGCAGCTCGCGGCCGGCGAACGTGTATGCGTTGTGAAGGCGGTAGCCGTCGAGGACAGCCCGGTCGCCGAGCCCGAGCACAACCACGCGCTGCGCCGCCACCGCCCCGCCCGACCGGACCACGGTCACCTCTCCGAGACGCCCCTTGACCTCGCCGCTGGCGACCATCGCCCGCAGCTCTCCGTCGAGCGCCTGGTCGATCTCCGCGGCCGCCGCGCCGAGCTCGCCGGCGAACGCGGTCACCACCAGCGCATCGCCGCCGATTTCTCCCGGGCTCGCGTCACCACGCATTGCCACCGTCATCAGGATCTCCCATCACCCCGCCCCTCCCGGCGACACCGCCGTGGCCGCGAATGGTACGCCGCGGACGGCACCGGTTCTCCAGCCGTCGCCGGGCTCGCATACTCGCCGGGTGATCGATGCCCGAGAACTGCGCGAACAGCTCCGGGCGGAGGCTCTCCGCCGCGGCTGGGCGGCCCTCGGTGTCACCGGCATGGAGCTGTTCTCCGAGGCGCGCGACCGCGGGCTGGATGCGGTGCGGGCCGGGCGGATGGACGGGATGCCCTGGATGAGTGAGGAACGCATCAATGGAGCCGCCGACCTGGCGGCACGGTACCCGTGGGGGCAATCCATTCTCGCTTTGGCGTGGCCGTACCGGCCCGCGCCCCCACCGCCCTCCGCGCGGCCCGGCGCCGTCCACGGCCGAACGGCGGCCTACGCGTGCCTCGAGGGGGATGGCGAACGCGACGAGGCTGCCGTCGACTACCACGATCACCTCGGCGAGCAGTGCGACCAGCTCCTTTCCTGGCTCCGCGCCCACGCCGGTGAGGTCCGCGCCAAACGGTTCGTCGACCACGGCTGGGCGATGGACCGGGCGATCGCGGAGCGCGCCGGTATCGGTTTCACCGGCAAGCATTCATCGCTGATCACCTCGGTGGCCGGCTCCTACGTGCTCCTGGCCGAGATCGTGATCTCGCTGCCGCTCCCGCCCGACCCGCCGTCCCGGCGCGCGTGCGGCAGCTGCCGGGAGTGCATCCCCGCCTGTCCGACCGGTGCGATCGTGGCTCCCGGGATGATCGACGCCCGCCGGTGCATCTCGTACCTGACCATCGAGCACCGCGGCCCGATCCCGCTGGAGCTGCGTCCGCTCATGGGCACCTGGGTGTTCGGGTGCGACCTCTGCCAGGAGGCGTGCCCGATCAACCACCTCCGGGCCTCTGAGCCGATGACCGCCGCCGTGCCAGCGGTCCCGTCAGGGCCGGTGCCACACCCCGACCTCATCGACCTCCTGGCTCTCGACGATGTCACCTTCGAGGCCCGCTACCGCGGCACCGTGGTCAGGCGCACAGGGAGGCAGGGACTGGTCCGCAACGCTGCCATCGCACTCGGCAATGCCGGCGACCGGACGGCGCTCCCTGCGCTCACCGCGTCGGCTGCTGCTGACCCCGACCCCGTGGTCCGGGAGGCGGCGTCGTGGGCGATCGAGCGGCTGGCGGGCACGACCGAGGCCCGGGCCAACCCCTGAGGCGGTCTCCGCCTAGCGGAGAAGCCAGACGGCCGCTCCGGCCCCCATCGCGATCGGGGCGCCAACGCAGGCGGCCACCAATGGGATCTGGTCGTGGTGCTGCGGCCACCACGCATGCGGAATGGCTCGACCGATCGGCACGCGCGCGCGACGGAGCCGTGCCTGGGGAGCTCCGAGGATGGCGAGGGCCACCCCGCCAAGGGCCAGGAGCAGCATCGAGTCGGCCGCCAGCACGGCGGCGTGCACATCCCCGGCCCGCCACAGCGCCGCACAGGCGGCGAACCCGAGCAGGCCGACGGCCGACCCCAGGAGCACGGCGAGGACGGCAGGTGAGGGGGCGCTGCGCCGGGGCGACAGGAGGGGCATGGCCCACGCAGCGTAGCACCGCACCGCAGCCGGCATCGGCAACGGAAGGGCAGTGCCCTTGACCGAACGGACGCTCGCGCCTACTCTGCACAGCACAAGCGCCGTCGCGCACCTGTTCCAACGTCCCAGTACTTCGCCCCACCAGGGAACCAATGCCTTCTCGCGCACGTCTTGCTGCCCTCGGCGCGACCGCCGTCGCCAGCCTGCCGACCAGCGTCATCGCCAGCACCTATGTCGTGCACCCCGGCGACACGCTCCACGAGATCGCCCTCCGCCACGGCACCACCGTCGGGGCCCTGGTCGAGGCCAACCACCTCGCCGACCCCAACCTGCTCCGGATCGGGACGCTTCTGCAGATCCCGGACTCGCGGGTGGGAACCCCCGGCTACACCGCCGGCAGCCGCGACGACGAGCCCTACACGGTGGTGACCGGTGACACGATGATGAGCATCGCCCGCCGGCACGGCGTCGACCTCACCGCCCTGGCCCGCGCCAACGGCCTCAACGTCAGCACACCGATCCATGCAGGGGCGGTCCTCCACGTCCCCGGCAGGATCGCTCGCGTCAACGCCCTGCTGGTCTCGGTGGCGCAGCAGGTCGGGGTGGACCGCCGTGTGGTGCGCGCCGTCGCCTGGATGGAGAGCGGCTGGCAGCAGAACGTGGTCTCCGCCACCGGGGCCGTCGGGATCATGCAGATCGAGCCCTACACCGGCGAGTGGGTGTCGAGGTACCTCGCCGGCCGTCGTCTCAACCTCACACTGGCCTCTGACAATGTGCTAGCCGGGGCGCTCCTCCTCCACCACCTCCTCGAGGTGCACCACGGCGACGTGGACGCCGCCCTCGCCGCGTACTACCAGGGCGACGCCTCGATCACCCGGCACGGGCTGTACGAGGACACGCTTCGCTACCAGAGGGTGGTCAGCGATCTGATCGGGCAGGACTGAGCAGCACCTCCCGGCGTGGCCCGACAGGTGCGGCTCGGGGAGTTATCCACAGGTTTCCCCCACAAGCCACACCTGCACTGTCACGGAACCGTCAGGCAGCGGCTCCAATCGAGAGGGGCAGGCTGAGGCACCGGACCCCTCCACCCGCCTTCATGAACTCGGTCATCGGCAGAGCCACCAGACGGAACCCGGCGCCGGCGAGCGGCTCCCTGACGCCCTCGATGGCGGTCGAGCTCACCACGGTGTCGCCGCGGGGCAGGGCGTTGCAACCGAAGCCTTCCGCCACCGCCTCGGGCACCTCGATCAGGCGCGGGACGCGGCGGCGGATGGCGTCGAGCGACGCCGGCGCGAACGCCTGTGGGGCGACCAGCGCGGTGCGATCGTCGAGGGGGCAGAAGCAGGTGTCGAGGTGGTAGAAGCGCGGGTCGACCAGGTGCACCGACGTCGACTCCACGTCGAGCAGGGCCGCCACCTCCGTGTGTGTGGCCTCGTCGGTGCGGAAACCCCACGCCTGGAACAGGTGGTCGCCAACGAACAACGCGTCGCCGGCACCCTCGAAGGAGAGGTTCGGTGAGACCTCCTGGACGGTGAATCCGAGCCGCTCCAGGACCACCCTCCAATACGTCTCCTCACCGGTGCGCTGAGGGTGACGGAAACGGCTCAGCACCGCCTTCTTTCCCAACAGCACCGCGGCGTTCGCGGAGAACACCATGTCCGGCAGGCCGGAGACGGGGGCCACAAGCTCGATGGTCTCGCCCATCGACGCGTAGACGCTTTCCAGCGCCTCCCACTGCTCCACTGCCCGGTCGTGGTCGACCTCGACGGCGATATTCATCCAGGGGTTGATCTCGTACTCGACCCCGAAGAACTCGGGACGGCACATGAGGATGGCCATGACGCGCACCTGCACATCCGGTCAGGCCGATCGCGCTGCGCCGCGGGGAGCTCCTGTGTCCGGGTTGAGCCGATCATGGCACAGATCGCGTTTTCTCACCTTGCCGGCCGGTCACCAACGCGGTGTCAGACGGCGTGTGCCACCAGGGCGCCGGCGGCGGCCAGCGCGGCCGTCGCGGGGATGGTCAGCAGCCAGGCCACCAGGATGGTGCGCGCGGTTCCCCAGCG
>JALYTM010000106.1 GCA_030854305.1 Candidatus Dormiibacterota bacterium | reverse complement strand
AAGTGCGCGCCTGGATTGCCCGCGTCAGCCGCGTTCCGACTCTCCTGAGGACCAAGCCCTAGACAACGAGAAACGTGGAAGGACGGCGATGGCCGTTGCGCGGCGTTGGCGACGCGCTGCGCCGGCAGAGCACGACGACGTGCTCCAGGAAGCATATCCGCATCGACGCAATGGACACGACCAGCGTAATCTCACCGCGTGACCGAACACTGGCAGCCACGGAATGAGGCGGATATACAGGCCGCCATTGATCAGGGTCTGGTTCGTGAGTCGCATGTTTTCGACGTCAAGAAGCAGCCGCCGCCGCCGAGCAAGAATGTCGATATCGCGGTGGACCTGGCGTGCTTCGCTGTTGACGGTGGACGGATCCTGTACGGGGTGAGCCAACCCGATTCAACCGCGCCCACCACCTTGGCGCCCTTCGATGTCTCCGGTCTCCCCGAACGGCTGGATCAGATCGCCCGCGGGGGAGTCATCGACCCGCCCCTGAACATCCGAGTTCTCAACATCGCTTCCGAAGCCGACCCAAGCCGCGGCTACCTCTGGGTCACTGTCCCTCCCAGCCCAGATGCTCCGCATGCCGTCGATGGGCGATTTCGGTCGCGGTCCGACCGAACCAACACGATCCTCTCCAGTCATGAGGTGGCCAGGCTCATTGCCGAGCGGACTGGTCGACTGGTCAGCGCGCGGGGTTTGCTCGATGAGGAGACTGCGCGCGACCCGACCGCTGCTGATCTGCGCCAGCAACTGCATCTGTTCATGGTCGCGCAGCCGCACATGGGGCGGCGTGACTCACTGAGCCGTGCCATCGGGACTCAGGATTGGCGCGCGTGGATTGAGGGAGCCTTCCAGGCCACGGTCACCAAGGTGCCGTCCCAAGGCGAACCCGACCTGTTCAGGACTGCCGGGTCGCTCTATCCCCGAGTCGACGGCTGGGCGGTGAGCACCTACGAGATGGGCGAGGACCGCACGATTCGCCCCAACGGGGATCACCGCCGAGGGAACATCAGTTGCTCGATCTCGAGATCCGTGACGATGGCGGCTTGCGTCTGTTCTGCGCGTCGGCCTCGGCCGGTCTGGAGAGTTCTGACCGACGTTTACACACGGGGTTGATCGGCACCCTGACCCTGCGAGTCCTGCAAGCGGCTGTAGCGGTCTCCGACAAGACCGACTACCAAGGTGCGTGGGCGTTTGGTCTTGCGCTCCGCGGCCACGGTACGGTCAGCATTGGACAGGGCGTCATCCGCGGCTTTGTCGACCGTCGGATCGAGGTATACGACGAGACCGTCAACGCCACCATGGAGGAGCTTCGAACTCGACCCGACGAGATCGCCCGCTCACTTCTGACGCGGCTCTATCGTGCTTTCGGGTTTCTTGATCACGTCCCCGGCCTCCCTGGCCCGTACCACTGATTGCCTGCGCGCAGGCGCTCTCGCGCCAAAGGCTCGTGCGCGTGGGTTGGTAACCCCGGCACGCTGACAACCCTCTGGCAGCATCTCTAGTGGTCTGTCGCTCCAACAGCGAGGTGGCCCAGTCGTTGAGCATACCGAGCGCCGAGCGGGCAATATGCGGTGCGCGTGCCATGCGAAGATGGTGTCTCGGCGATCGCTACGCGGACCAGACGAAAGGAGCGGCCGTGCGAGTAACGGGAGTCACGGCGAACCTGCGAGTCGCGGACATCGGCGCCGCCCGCGGCTTCTATACCGACTACCTCGGGCTGAACGTGGAAGGGTTCAACCTTGGGTGGGTCGCGCAATACCGATCGACGGACGGCAAGGCATCGGTCCAGCTCGTGACCCGAGATGCCACTAGTCCCCAGGACTCGGTCATATCAGTGCAGGTCGGGAACGATGTCGACGAGGCGTACGCGGAAGCACAGCGCCGCGGCTACGAGATCGTTCATCCGCTGACCGAAGAACCGTGGGGCGTCCGCAGGTTCTTCGTGCGCGCCCCAGACGGGACCGTGATCAATATCGTCAGCCACTCCGATGAGTAGCGCTCCGACTCGCGTTGCACGGTCCTACGCGACTCGAGCCCTCGCGCCATAACTGCCGATCTGGCGCGCTTCAGCGGCCCGTATGCACCCCGTCATTTCGCAGACAGACCACTAGGCGGTGACCTCGACCTGAACGCGCCACTGCATCGAAGCGGCGCCGCACGGCGGCGAGCACCGCGGGTCCATGCTTGCCTCAAGTGTCGCGCTGCCGACGGCGAGTGCCCGGAAGGATCCGCGCCCGGCGCGATCGTTCCCCGAGCTGCTGGTGAGCTGCTCGATGATTCGCTGATCGGAGCTGGTCGGCGCTGTCCAGCAGAACGGCGCGGCCGCCGGCCCGAGCTGGACGGCGATCGATGTGCCCACCGGCACGATGATCGTCGAGGCACCGTCGGCTGAGGTGAGCTGGACAGCGCCGGCACGGATCACGCGGGGAGTCGGAACGGGCGTGAACGTTGCCAGCCCACCGCCGATCTGCGGGGTGACCGGCTGACCAATGACTCCGCCGGAGCCGCCGTTGGATTGCGCCGCTGCAGTCGTCGTCGTCGTCGTTATTGAGCCGTCGCAGGCGACGGATGTGACCGTGATCGTCTGGACCGTGGGAGGAGTCGCTGCGCCGCCTGAGCCGCACGCAGTCACTCCGGCGATACCGCACGCAATGGCGGATACGATGGCGAGGCCGCACAGCCTACCCGGGAAGGTCGGCACGCCTCTCGCGGTGGTCCTCGGACACTGAGGTCCTCAACTCGCTTCCATTGTATCCGCGCTGTGGGACGGCGCCTGGTGTTCGATAACTCTGCTCCGCCCAGCCACGGCAAGGCGCCCGCTGGAGGAGCTCCAGTTCACCGCGGTCTCGAGCGGGCAACCAGCCGGTGCGTCCGTCGTCGAGTCAAGCTTGCACCGACGCCGCAGTCGCGCGGCCAGCTGAAGTCGGCTGCCGTGCGCCGCGTCACTTGGCGTCCAAAATACCGGGATTGGGCGGCGTTGTTAGCGGTTACTGGGCGCGATATTTCACGGTAATTGGGCGCCTCTCCAGACGGCAATCAGACCCACCCCCATCAGAGAGGCGCAACCAATCAGGGCTGAATATCACTTCTGCCCAAGTCGTGAGTCGCCGTTACCCCCGAGCGACACGAGGCACGAGCCCATACGTCGGGGGTCCCACCGTTCGCCGTCCTCGATGATCAGTCGAGGCGTTGCGTCCGCTCAGGCCACACCTCAAGCTGCTCCGCCGCCGCCTGCATCATGGAGCGCACCTCGTCCCGGGTCATGCTCCGGATGCGCGGCCGCAGCGCAGCAAACGGGCTGGCGGCGAGGAGGATGACCTCGGCGTGGGCGAGATCCTCCTGGTGGAGCGGCACCGGTGCCGGCCGGGTCAGGTCGGTCGTGCGTCGGGTCTCGGCGCTGACCACCGCCATCGCCTCGGCGATCCGCTCCTCAGCGGTCAGCTCGGCCGCGGACGCCTTGACGGCGCGGACGATCTCCAGCGTGTCATCGGTGGACCGTCCCTGGACCTCACCGATGAGGTGGTTCGCCAGCTCGGAGTCGTCGAGGCGTCCCAGAGCCACCGCCTGACCCTGGGTGAGGTCGCCGGCGGCCGCCGCGGCGCGCACTGCCTCGTGGCGCCCCATCTTCATTAGGTCGTACACGCGGGCGACGTTGAGGCCCATGCGCGTGGCCACCTCGTCGACGCTCCAACTCGTCAGCTCGCGAAGCCGGGTGATAGCGTCGGCCTTCTCCGCGTCGGAGAGGTCGGAGCGGCCGATGTTCTCCGTCAGGGCGGCCATGAGCAGCACAGAGGGGTCCTGCTCGCCGATGCCGGGGTCACGGATGATCGCCGGGATCCGCCCGTAACGGCGGGGATCCTCAACGCGGAGGCGCTGGTAGGCGCGCCAGCGCCGCTCCCCGGCGACGAGCATGAACTCGCGGTTCGCCTCGTCGACGGGCACGACGGCGATCGGCTGGATGAGCCCCTGTGTGCGGATCAGCCCGACGAGCTCGAGGAACTCCGCGCCCTGCTCGTCGATGATGTGGCGAGGCTGCTCGCTGTTCGGCCGGATCGACTCGACGGGGATCTGGCGGTACTTCACCTGGTCCTGGAGGGTGTCGAGCACGTGGCCCTCGAGCTGGACACCGGCGAAGACGGCGTCGGCCGCGGCCGCGCGCCTGGTGAACGCAGCGCCCATGCTCAGCTCCTCCCCGCGGCGGCGACGGCGGCCGCCTGACCGGTCAGCTGAACCGCGGCCGAGCCGACGACGATGTCCGCCAGGGCGCGGTAAGCGGTCGCCCCGGCGCCGGTCCCGGCGATCTCGAAGATGCTCGCTCGGTACAGCTCCGCCTTGTCGAAGTCGGCGTGCTGGAGGACCGGCTCGGCGACGGTGCAGTCGGCGAGCCGAGTCCGCGTCTGCTCGAGGAGGTGGGTCTGGACCTTGATGTCGCGGACGCGCACCGGCAGGCAGGCGACGACGCGGAGGTCGGGGTTCTCAGGGAGGAGCTGCTCGATGCGGGCGATGAGCTTCTGCATGCCGACGATCGCGTCGGCATTGGGGCTGAAGGGGATGATCACACCGTCGGTCGCGGCCACGAGCGCGCTGACGATGAGGAAGCGCAGGGAGACGCTGGGGGCCGTGTCGAGCAGGCAGTAGTCGTAGCGGTCGGCGATGTGGGCGAGCCCCTTGCGGAGGTCGCGGGGCCAGCGCAACTCGTTGACGGAATCCTGGTCGACCTGCTCGAGGAGGTCGGTCGCCGGCACCAGGTCGTACCCCTGCGGGGAGTGGACGATGAGGTCGGCGATCGGAAGCTTATCGACGAAGAAGTCGAACGCGGTCGCCTGGCCGGGCCGAAGCGCCACCCGCGCCCGCATGGTGAGGTTGGCCTGAGGATCGAGGTCGACGGTGAGGACGCGCAGGCCGCGCTCCGTGAGCGCGACGGCGAGGCTCTGCACGGTGACGGTCTTGCCGATGCCGCCCTTCTGGTTGGTGACGGCGAGGGTGCGCATCAGGCCCCACCCCTACCACAAATATGTTGTAGCGGATCCGCTAAGACCATTTTGTGGTAGTTCACGCGTCGCCACCGATGGCGAGGGCAAGAACGACGGCAGCGTCGTGGTCGGCGAACCCGGCGACGAGGCGGTCGATCAGCTCGCTGTAGGTCGGCTTGGGCCGGCCCGCGGCAACGGCTTCGGACTGCCAGCGCATCAGGGTGCCGAGCGTGGAGTCGTGGAGGCGGAGTCGTGCATGGCGGGTGCCGGTGGGCAGCTGATCGGCGACGAGCACCTTCAGGTGCCTCCTCTGGGGCGGTGGTGGAACGTTGAGTGGGTTGCTGCCTCGCAGCGGGGAACGGGGTCAGCGTACATCCGTGCGCGCAGACCGTCAAGACACGCGACGCACCGATGCCGCAGGTTCATACAGGCGAGGTCCCAGCGTTCGCGGCGGGTGCGAACGTCCGTCCCGGTCCGCTGGGAACCGGCCCGCACGGTTGTGACATCGTTGGGTGGCGATGGGGAGCTACAGAGCGCCGCACCGAGTGGAGGTCGTGGCTGCCGCCACGCCGGACATCCGGACATCGCCCGACCGAGCGCTGTGGACTCAGGTGGCGATGGACGAACAGCACCCCCGGCGACTCCCACTCGGCCAAGGCGACGGACAGAGGCGCGTTGGACGTCCGTCGCTGGCCGCCGACGTCCGCCTCCATACGCCGAGGGTCCCAGGCGGACAACGTCCCTACTACCCGTCCCGCGTCACATCCCGGGCTCACTCGACGGCTCCCACAGTGTGCGGCTCCGTGGACGCCATGTCCGCCGTCGTTCGCTGGCGGCCGCAACCATACGCCGAAGGTCCCACCCCTCGGCCGGGAGAGGGCTGAGGCAACCGCCAGCGGTGGTGGCGGGACCCGGCACGCATGATCGCGGGACCCTGCGTGTCCGCCACCTGGGACCCGGCGTGTCGGCACGTGGGACCCTCCGCGACCGCAGATGGGACCGTCGGTGTACGGCCTCCGTTAACAGAAGGGAGACAGGAG
>JALYTM010000105.1 GCA_030854305.1 Candidatus Dormiibacterota bacterium | reverse complement strand
ATGCCCGCCTGGTCGATGCAGCGCGCCACGCCCTCGGGCGAAAGGTCGATCTTCACCCCCAGCTGCTCGAGCACGTCGGCCGAGCCGCACAGCGATGACGCAGCCCGATTGCCGTGCTTGGCCACCTTCACGCCGCAGCTCGCGGCCACGATGGCCGCTAGCGTCGAGATGTTGAAGGTCGCAAGGCCGTCGCCACCTGTGCCGCACGTGTCGAGAAGGTCGCCGGTGACGTCGATGGGCGTGGCCAGCCGCCGCGCGGTCAAAGCGAAGCCCGTCAGCTCATCCACCGTCTCGCCTTTGATCCGGAGCGCGACGATGAAGCCTGCGATCTGGACCGGCGTGGCGTCCCCCCGCATGATCGTTTCGAAGGCAATCGAGGCCTCGGCCTCCGTGAGCGACTCACACCGCACGAGCTTGGAGATGGCGTCGATCAATTCAAACTCCCTCCCCCTTCATGGGGGAGGGTAGGGGTGGGGATGCCTGGACATTGGCAACACCCCTCTCGGCCCGTCTGATGAAATTGGCCAGGATCTTCTTTCCTTCCTTGGTCAGCACCGACTCCGGGTGGAACTGCACCCCGTAGGTCGGATGCCGCGCGTGACGCAGGCCCATCACGGTGCCGTCCGCGGTCCACGCGGTCACGACGAGCGTGTCTGGGATCGATGTGCGCTCGACGATCAGCGAGTGATACCTGGTCGCCTCGAACGGGTCGCCCACCCCAGCGAGCACCCCGGAGTTGTCGTGGCGGATCCACGACGTCTTGCCGTGTGACGGCTCGTTCCTCACGACCCGCGCGCCAAACGCCTCGCCCAGGCACTGGTGCCCGAGGCAGACGCCGAGGATCGCGACCTTACCGGTGAGCTCGCGGATCGCCTGCGTCGACACGCCCGCGTCCGCCGGTGTCCCCGGTCCGGGTGAGATGACGACGCCCCCGAATGAGCCGAGCTGCTCGATGGTCACCTCGTCGTTGCGAAAGACCTCGGGCTCGGCTCCGAGCTCCGCCATGTACTGCACGAGGTTGTACGTGAACGAGTCGTAGTTGTCGACGACCGCCAGGCGCGAGCTCACCGCTACATCCCCTCCGCCATCTCAACGGCCTTGAACATGGCTCCCGCTTTCTCCAGCGTCTCTTCGAACTCGCGCTCCGGCCTCGAGTCGGCGACGACGCCCGCCCCTGACTGCACGAACACCTCGCCGCCCGCCACGACCAGCGTGCGCAGCGTTATGGCCATGTCCAGGTTGCCGCCGAACCCGACGTAGCCGAGCGCACCGGCGTACACGCCGCGCTGGTCGGGCTCGAGGTCGGCGATTAACTCCATCGCGCGAATCTTCGGCGCACCCGACACGGTGCCCGCGGGAAACGCCGCGCGCAGTGCATCAAGCGATGTGCAGCCGTCACGCAGCTCGCCACTCACCGTGGACGAGATGTGCATCACGTGCGAGTAGCGCTCAACCTCCATGAGGCGGTCCACGCTCACGGTGCCCGGCCGCGCCACGCGGCCGACGTCGTTGCGGCCGAGGTCGACGAGCATCACGTGCTCGGCTCGCTCCTTGAGGTCCGAGAGCAGCTCCTTCTCCAGCCGGACGTCCTCGGCTGGGTCGGCGCCGCGGCGGCGAGTACCCGCAAGCGGCCTGGTCTCAACGTGCCTGCCCTCGACCTGGACGAGCTTCTCTGGCGACGTGCCCACCACGTGGCGGTCGCCCCCGAGCGACACGAAGAACATGTAGGGCGACGGGTTGATGGCGCGCAGGCACCTGTAGATGTCGAACGGCCTCGCCGCCAGCCGTTTCCGGAAGCGCTGCGAGACGACCACCTGGAAGGCGTCGCCGGCAAGGATGTGTTCGCGCGCGGCGTCAACCATGACGTGGTACTGGCCGGGCGACATGTTCGCCTCCCACGCGACGCCGTCCTTGCCCGTCGGGGCCGGCGCACGCATGTCTTGCGCGAGGCGGCGTTCCATCTCGTCGATCCTCGCGACCGCGTCGTCGTAGTCCTCGTGGGCGGGACGGTGGATGGTCATGAGCTTCAGCCGGCGCGTGACGTGGTCGAAAACGGCGAGGTCCTCGGCCTCCAGGAAGGCGCTCTCCGGCATCGGCGGAGGCGCTCCGCGCGCCAGGGGAAGGCGCTCGAAGTGGCGAGCCGACTCGTAACCGAGGTAGCCGACCGCGCCACCGTGGAACCGGGGCAGGCCAGGGACCGGAGCGGTGGTTTCCGAGATGACGCGCTGAAGCGCGGGCAGCGGGCTACCGGCTCCGAGCTCGACCGGGCGCGGTCGCGCGCCGATGAACGAGTAGCGGGCGAGACGCTCGCCGCCTTCGACGCTCTCGAGCAAGAAGCCGGGGTCGCCCTCCGGGCACAGCAGCGAGTACGCGCGGACAGGCGTGAGCATGTCGGCGAGGACTTCGCGGTACACCGGAACGAGGGCGTGCTGTGAGGCTAGGTTTCGAGCCTGCTCACCGGTCGGCGTGCACTCTCTGCTCAACTCATCTCCTCTCGCCTAGGTTCACCGCCAGCTCCTCGAGGCCGGCCGGAGGGCAAAGGTTAGCAGTTCGAGGGGGCCGCCCGACCTCCCCCGTGCCGCACGTTTGGCGGGTCGCTTCAAGGGGTCAACGCAACACCTCAGGTAAAGCAGGCATGGTTGCCTGCTGGAAGGAGGTGGCAGTGAAGCGAGGAAAGTACAGGTCGCGACAAGGGCCGTTTACGGTGGCGCAGATAACTGAGCTGTGGGCGCGACGAGCGGCCGGTGAGACAGGGACGCGAATTGCTCGTCACATGGGCTTGGACGCGACCAGGCTCCGGAACTACATCCACCAGGCGGGCGGAGTCCAGCCTCGGCTAGCGAAGAAGTCGCCCAGGGCGCTGAACCTGCTGGAGCGAGAGGAGATTTCTCGGGGTCTGGCTGCCGGGAACTCGCTGCGCTCGATTGCAGCTCGGATGGCCAGGTCGCCGTCGACTGTCTCTCGCGAGGTGGCTCGCAATCTCGGGCGCCAGGGCTATCGAGCTGGCAGCGCTGAGAAGGCGGCGCTGATTCGGGGTCGGCGGCCTAAGCCAGCCAAGTTGGTCAAAGGTTCGCGATTGGGGGCCGAGGTCGCAGCTCGGCTCCAGCTGAATTGGTCTCCGCAGCAGATTGCCCGGGCGCTGAAGGAGGAATATCCACTCGAGCCCGAGATGCAGGTTTCGCACGAGACGATTTACCTCTCCCTCTACGTTCAGGGCCGCGGAGCCCTTCGCAAAGAGCTGGCCACGCACCTGCGTCGAGGTCACCAGATTCGGCAGAGCAAGAAGCAACTGCCAACCGGCAAGGGAAAGATCCCCAACATGGTCATGATCAGCCAGCGGCCGGCTGAAGCTGCCGACCGAGCGGTACCTGGTCATTGGGAGGGCGACCTGCTGTTTGGAACCAACACCACCGCCATCGGTACCTTGGTCGAGCGGTCGACCCGCTTCGTGATGCTCTTCAAGCTTCCCTCTGGCGTCAACGCTGAGAGCGCCCGCATCGGCATTGGCCAAAAGATCCTCACCCTGCCCGAGTTCCTACGCCGCTCGTTGACCTGGGACCAGGGCCGGGAGATGAAACAGCACTCTCGCTTCACCATCGACACTGGGGTCCAGGTCTACTTTTGCGACCCCCACAGTCCCTGGCAACGGGGCAGCAACGAGAACACCAATGGGCTGCTCCGCCAGTATTTCCCGAAGGGTAAGACGGTGGCCGGCTACACCCAGGAAGAACTCGATAAGGTTGCGGCTCAACTCAACGGCCGACCTCGCGAGACCCTCGGCTGGAAGTCCCCAGCAAAGAAACTCGCTATGGTCCTCGACGAATCGTCAGCAGCAGGTGTTGCGTCCACCGCATGAGACCACCTCCCAGACGGGCCCAACCCCGGCAGCGGGTTGCCCTAGCAGAGGCGTCCGCACATTTGGAGCCGACGGTGGGATTCGAACCCACGACCTGCCACTTACGAGGCGGCTGCTCTGCCAGCTGAGCTACGTCGGCGAGGGTGAAAATTTCGCGGGCACCTAGGCTACCATCGAGTGGGATGGGGACACTCATGGTCGAACGCTTGGCTGAGGGCGATTACGCGCGGATCAAGCCCCTGCTCGTCGACCTCCACATCGCCGAGCAAGTCCACTACGCGGACCACCCCCAGCTCAGCCGCTGGGAGATCGAGGACCACCTCACGACTGTTCCCACCAGCTTCCGGGGGGAGAACGTCATCTATGCAGTCCGCGACGCCGACGGGGAGGTCATCGGGTTCTCCTGGATCGTCCTGTTCGACCCCGGCACCGGTCTCGAAGGCGAGGTGGCCGAGGTCTGCGTCGCCGAGGGCCACCGGGGCCATGGCATCGGCGAGGTGCTGATGGAGCAGGCGGTGCGCCTGTTCCGCGAACGCGGCGTGACGCTTGGCTACGTGTGGACCCGGCGGGACAATGAGGCCGCGGTGAGGTTGTACAAGTCCGCGGGTTTCGAGCCCAACCGACAGCTCGTCCTCACCTGGTACCCGACGGAGCCGAACCGGCAGCCCTAGAGGCCCTAGCAGGCTTGGTCGTCAGGGCTTGCCGGCGAAGTCCACGTCCTTGGTCTCGACCGTCCCCGCGGTGCGCCCGGGCGCAGTCTGGTAAGTCCAGTACATGTTCGTGTGGGCGATGACCTGGTCCGGTGGTGGCGCGCCCCATTCGGAGAGGTCCTCGGTCGTGTGGGCGTCCTTGACCAGGATCGCGTCGTATCCCCTGACCAGCGCGCCGTGGAGCGTCGAGCGGACGCACGCATCCGTCTGAGCGCCCACGACGACCAGCCGCCCGACTCCAAGCCCTGAGAGCACGCTCTCCAGGTTTGTGTCCTCGAAGGAGTCGCCGTAGTTCTTCTCGACGATGGGCTCCGCGGCGTCCGGAGCCAGCTCGGGGACTATCCGCCACTCGTCGGTCCCTTTTACAAGCTCTTCACTGGAGTGCTGGACCCAGACGACGGGGACCCGTTCCTGCCGCGCCTTCTCGACCAGGCTGCCCACGTTTGCAACGACCGCGTCCCGTTCGTGAGCCCCCTTGACGACGCCGCACTGGACGTCGATGACGAGGAGCGCGGTCTTCGGCCGGTTGGCGAGCGTGGTCATGCTCCCAACGTACCCAACGCCGGGGTCCTCTGTCCAGTCGCGATGTGCCTGGCTACGGCGCCGAGCGGTCGAAAACTAAACTCAGGGTCCACACCATGACCAGGCCCCATCCGATTCTCGCCGCCGTGGGCGTCACCCTGCTTGCGGCGGTCGTCGCCGGCGGGGTCACGCTCGGCGTCCTCCACTTCGAGTCGCGCACGAACACGCAAACGGTCGATCTTCACTCGGGTGTGACCATCTCCGAGGACTCGGCCATCGTGCAGGCGGCCTCGCGCGCCAAGCCCGCGGTGGTCAGTGTCGTGACGTCGCAGCAACCCCTGCTGCAGGCGGGGTCCGGATACCTGATCACGAGCGACGGCTACATCGTGACCGGCATCAACGTCATCGCGGGCGCCGTGTCCATAACCGTGCTGGTCAGCGACGACTCCAAGCTCCATAACGCCCGTCTTGTCGACTACGACTGCCAGACCGCCGTCGCGGTGCTCAAGATCGACCAGGTCAGCGGCCTGCCAACGCTAGCGTTCGGCGACCCTGCCGCGGTGGTCGGCGGCCAGGTCCTGGTGGCCGTCGCCGGGCCGCTCGACGGCGGCGCCGTGACGCGGGGGATCGTGAGCGCCCTCCACCGGCCGCTCCTCGTGACCGACCCTGTGTCCCCCGACCGTATGGTGCAGATCAGCGACACGATCCAGACCGACACCGTCATCGACTCGAGCACCACGGGGGGCCCGCTGCTCAACGTCGCGGCGCAGGTCATCGGGGTCGCCATGCAGGGCACGGCGGGGGCGACGGGCTATGGGCTGAACACCGCAGACATCCAGGACGAGGTCCAGCAGATCCTGCAGACAGGGCAGGTCACGGTGTCATCGCTCGGCGCTGCGACCACCGACATCGACCCGCAGCTCGCCGCCCTGCGCAACCTGCCCGAGGGCAGTCTCGTCAGCTCGGTTGGCGCGGACGGTCCGGCGGCAGCGGCGGGCCTCCAGCCCGGTGATGTGATCACCCAGCTCGACGA
>JALYTM010000104.1 GCA_030854305.1 Candidatus Dormiibacterota bacterium | reverse complement strand
GTCAGGAACATGGTCGCGTCGAGGATGGCCTGCGCGTCGGCCAACAGTTTGCCCAGCTCCTGCTGGATCTCCGCCCAGTCCTGCCCGAGTTCGATCGAGAAGGGGATGAACGCCTGACCGCGCTGCGTCTGAACGATGGGCTGCACAAGAGTCGGCGAGGAATCCGCCGCCTCGGTCAGCTCGGCCGCATAGGTCGCCGTCGGCGTGTCCGCGGTGACCAGGCGCAGGGTGTCACTGACGATATGGCGAACGTCCGCGACCTCGCGAATGGGATTCAGCACGCCGCTGCTGGTCAGCAGGATGGTGGGGTCGATGGTGATCGGCACCGCAAAGCCACCGGTCGAGCCGGTGCCCACCGCCAGGGTGCGCATCTCCTCCACGCGGGTCACCCGCCGTACGGCTTCGAGCTCGTCGGGGGACATGCGCATCGAGGCGCCCTCGCCGTAGCGCAGTAGCTTGCCGAACGCGGAGTTGTAGTCGGGGTTGCCCACTGCCTCGATGTATCGGGCGCCGATGCCGGCCGGGTCCTGGTAGCGGACGAGGTTCTCGACTGAGGCCGCGGCTCGCGAGCTCATCGGCCCGGCTTGGTGGCAGCGCTCGACGACGCGCAAGGCCTTGTCGCGGTCCTGCCGGCGTCGGGGATCCTCGTCGGCGTCGTCCGCCACACGTCGGCGTGCCGAGGCGATCTGATCAGCCTCGTTCTCGGTCTGGACGGTTCCATTCTCGATCCGCCGCGTGAGCTCGGCGCGGTACTCGTCGCTGAGATCCCTTTCCTGCGCGACGAAGCGCTCGACGCCGCGCTTCAGGTTGTCACGGCGCTGCTCGAGGCCGGCGTCCGAACCGTCGACTTCGAGGCGAACCTCAATGTCGCGGATCTGGTCGTGGAGCTGCATCCCACGCTCGCGAGTTGCAGCCTGGTCTGCCTGAATGGCAGCCAATGTTCGGGACACGGGGTGTCCTCCTGTGAAAGTCAGGTAACGATGACTTTCTGGAGGTCTCGCGAGCCCCAGCGGCGTGGAATGCCCTTGATCCCCCTGACCATCACGGCTGCCCGGTGCCTTGCGGCAGCGGACGCGGGGAACTGTGATCAGCATACACCCGACTCAGCCGTTCCTTGCGGCGTACGCGACGCCGTCGGCGGTGCCCATGATCGTGTCGGCGAGGTTCTTGGCTTCGAGGATGTCGAACGGCATTCGGACGGTGTTGAGCTCGCCCTGTACCAGGACGCGAAAGATCAGCACGACACCTGCGTACGGCTCCTGCTGCCCCTCCACTTCGATCCAGACGTGAGGCTTGCCGCTGCGGTCGGTGACCTCGTCGATCTCGTCTGTCACTGCGGCTTGAAGAGCAGATCCGGCCCGGGCACCTCGACAACCGCCTCGATCGTGGAGTCGCCGGCTAGACCGATGACCACCATGACGGCGTGGCCTTCACGTTTGAGCCGGAATCGAACCCGAGGCGTGTCCGCTTCCGCGACTCGATCCAGCACCAACTGCCAGAAGCCGGGATGGTTGAAGCCGCTCACGCCGGAGGCGAGCGTGTCCCGCCAGGGTGCGCTAGGCGTGCTGCCGTGGTAGTCACGGAGCTCCCGCGTCGCATCCCAGAAGGCGTCGTCCCACGCCTGGAACTGCTTGGGGTCATTGGGGTCGTACCAGACGTCGTCAGTCACGGCTTGCCTCCTGATGAGCGACGGAAATAAAACTCGCGGCTAGGGGGAACGCCTCTTATGCGCGTGGAGTTTTCACGCGGCCGACCCACCCCCCCACGTGTGCGGCAGGAACGGCAGCAGCGACGTGCTCGACGAGCAGGAACAGCAGAATGAGGACGTTGGCCGACGGCGGTCGGCCGGACGGCGGTCGAAGGGAGTGGGGATGGATGGCAACGCGCTGATGGTGTGCAGCACAGCCGGCGTTGCCGCTCTCCGGCTGTCCTCGCAAAGGCCGTCACAAGCTGCCCGGGTGCAGACCAACCCGGCCACTGAGACGCCCGTTGAGTGCGTCAGATTGGCACGAATCTGCCGCAACAGATTCTGCCGCGCCGAACTCCCACGTAGGGGGTAAGGAGTTCTGCGGCAGACCCGGTGTGTTCCCTGGCGCGCACGCCCAGGTCACCTTGCGCCGCTCCCCCACCTCGGTGATCGGTGGATCGCGCACGATCAGCCCACGTTCAGCCAACCCCATGAGTGCCCGCGCAACAGTGTCACGTGAGGGTTTGGGGCTCAGCTCCTGGCGGACCGACATCGTGGTCAACGGCTCACTGCTGGCATTGATCGCGAAGAGCACGGCAGCCTCGGTCTCGACCCGACTGCGCGAGCGAGCGTCCGGGATCACGACGAGGCGATCGTCGGCGTCCATTTCATAGACCAGCGCAGCTGGCTGCCCGCGCCGGCGCCGGCACGTCAGGCGACGCCGTCGGTCATGTCCGTCGACCCTCTCCAACTCGAGCGCCACGTCCATCATCGACGGCAGCGCGATGGTTCCCTCAATGCGTTGGCCGTCCGAGCCCTCGGCCTTGCGGTGCTGGGCGAGGAAGATCAGCGTTCGTTTCCCGTCTCGGAGCTCGCGCAACCAAGGGCTGACGGCGCGGCGCACAGCCTCGTCGTCTTTCATGCTCTGGACGCCACAGACCTCGCGGAGCGTGTCGACGATGATCACGTCGGCGTCAGCGCTCCTCGCGAAGCTGAGGAGGTCCTCGGGTTTAGCGCTCATGGCGTCGACCAGGGTCAGGAGCTCCCACGGGACCATCGCGTAGATCTCGTCGACCATGTCCGCGCGGTCGGCCCACAGAGAATCGGGTTCCTCGGTGAGCCAGAGGACGCGCAAACCGGAGCGCAGCCACGGCAGGACGATGGCGGCCATGAGTTCGGTTTTTCCCAACCGCCACCAGCCGGCCAAGAGGTGCGACCAGCCCTTCACCACGAAGCCATCCGCGCCGAGCACGGGCAGATGTTCGAGGGACTCCTGGAGGCGCAGCCGCGCATCCGCGATGGTGAAAGCTCTTGGGGTTGGGTCAGCGAAGACATCCAGCGGATCCACGGCTGGGATCACGCCGGCTCGACGCCGTCGACTGCGTCGCGGACGGCCTCGAGGAGTCGCTCCTGTGACACGCCAACGGCTCCGGCCACAGTGCGCAACGCCGCGGCGACCTGGGTGTCGAGGCGATCGCGAACCTTGGCAAGGCGGGCGAGTTCGGCCAACATCGCGGCCGACTGGTCGTCTCCCATGGACACGAGGGCAGGCCGTCCGTTCGCTCCCACCGGAACCGCGCCGAGCCACGCACGCGTCCGCAACCGCTCACGCGAACCGGGGCTGAAGAGGTCGGGAAATGAGAGCCCCGCGGATAGCACGACGTCGGCGTTGGCGCATCCCGCAAAGCAGTGCAGGAGGACTCGACCATCCGCTCCCTCCTTGATGCTGAGCGACGCCTGGCGATCGTCGTGATGCGAGCACCGGGCCACCCAGCCCTCGCCGCTCCCCCGTACGCCGTGGAAATGGCTGAGAACGCGGTCAACTGCGCGTCCGCTGCTACTCTGGGGATCGGCGGCCATCCCCGTGGCCTCCATTACGCGCCGCTGCCGGTTTGCCTCCGGTGGCGGCGCTGTTGTGTGCGGCGACGATGTCCGCTATGCGGCCAAGGACGGGGGCCTGTGGCGGGCCCTCGGACTCCCCACTCACCGCGCTGCCGAGGTCGACGTTGTCGCTCATGGCGAGAGCGCGCCGTGGCCGTTTCGCAGTGCCTCGACGAATCGCTCGAGGTCAACAACGGCCACCCGGCGGCAGCGACCGATCTTCACGGATGGGATCGACCGGCGAGACACGAGCTCCTGCACGTTGCGTCGGCTGAGAGCCAAGCGCTTTGCGGCCTCGTTCAAATCCACTAGCAACTCGCCGCTCACAGGCCGACCTCGGCCTGCAGCGCCTCAAGCACCGCCATGTATCGCTGGAGCACGGCCCCGCGTGGGCGCCGGCGGCCAGCCTCATACCTCAGGACCGTGAACCTGCTGACTCCCAACTCAGCGGCCAGCCGCTGCTGGCTGACGCCTGCGGCCTCGCGGACGAGCCGCAGTACCACGGGCGAGGGAAATTGGCGCTCGCGGCGCACCTCCTCGGCCAGCCCCAGCACGCTCATCGGCGCGCAACGCTCTCAGTCACGGCCACCACGTTCGCACGTCCCCGGTCAACTCGCCGCTCAGAGAATCCGAGCCGAGAAAGTGAGAGCTTCACGCGTCGGTGACAGGACCGGTTACCATCGCGTGCACAATGCCCACGAAAAGCTGGAGCTTCTACGGACCGGATCAGTGGCGCGACCGCTTCGCGGGCATCAGCGCGTACCCATGGGCAGAGGTCCCGATCGAGGGGCTTGAGCCGGGAGTGGTACTGGTCTGTCTGGGGTCGGCTGAGAATGGACGGCTGATCTGCACCGGCCTCCTCGTGGACCCAACCAAGAACGTGGAGATCACGTCGCGGCTGCTGCGTGACGTGCGGCTCGGCGAGATCCTGGCGTGGGCCGCGGAGGCACCGTTACCCCTCGGGCGCGTCCGCACACCCGCCTTGCGTCGTGTCCGCCCGGGCCGACATGGCTACCCACTCGCCCACTACAAGCGCGTGGCCGCAGCCTATAAGCAGGCTCTCCTAACGCATCCCAAGACACCTATCCGTCGACTCATAACCGAGCTGAGCGCCTCGGAAGCCACGGTGCATCGGTGGCTTTCACGGTGCATCGAGCTCGGCCTACTGGATCAGCGACGAGGCAAAAGGGGAAGTCATGACTAAGCGCCGCGCCACCCGTCGAGCCAATGGCGAAGGCACCATCCGACACCGCGCCGACGGACGCTGGGAAGCCCGCATCTCGACCGAGGACGGGCGACGGCGCAGCGTCTTCGGCCGCACGAAAGAGGCCGCGGCCCAGCAGTTGCGCAACGCGACGCTCGCTCGTGATCGCGGGGTGTTGGAGGCGCCAAGCAAGGAGACTGTCGGCACCTACCTGAGCGGTTGGCTCGCCGGCGCCCAGCCGTCCCTTCGCCCGATGACGTATCAGAGCTACGAGTCCATCATCCGCACGCAGCTCATTCCAAGGCTCGGGCGTACCCCATTGGCACGGCTGCGACCGCACCATATCCAAGGGATCGAGGGAGAGATGCTCGCCGCGGGGCTCTCTCCCAAGTATGTGCGCAATGTCCACGGCGTCCTGCATCGGGCCCTCGACAGGGCCGTTCAATGGCATCAGATCGCTGCGAACCCGGCCGATGGGGTCGACCTTCCACAGCGCCGTGTGCGCACGATGAGCGCGCTGTCACCCGAAGAGGCGCGCACCGTCCTCGAAGCGATCGAGACGGATCCGCTTTGCGCGCTCTGGACCCTCATGCTCACGACGGGTCTGCGTCAGGGCGAGCTGCTGGCGTTGCGGTGGCGTGACGTCGACCTCGAGGCCGGCCGCCTCGCCGTCACCGGCAACTCGGTACGGCTGACTAGGCGCACCCGCGACGCGCTCGGGGTGCCCAGCGCCGAACCGGTGCGTGGTGAGCCCAAGACCGCTCGCAGCCGGCGCGTCGTTGAAATGCCGGCGATCGCCGTGCAAGCGCTTCGGCAGCATCGACAGGATTGCGCGGTGGTGAGCCTGGCTGGGCTCATCTTCACCCGCCCCGACGGGCGCGCCCTGGCCGTGCCGACGGTGTACGACCGCTGGCGGGCAATGCTCAAGCGAGCCGGCGTGCCCGTCGTGCGGCCACACGATGCACGACACACAACGGCGACGCTCCTGCTCGGCGAAGGCGTGCACCCGAAACTCGTCTCCGAGATGCTGGGACACGCCACGGTGGCGATCACGCTCGACCTCTACAGCCATGCGACGCCGGCAATGCACCGCGAGGCGGCGCGCACACTGGATGCGCTGTTGTTGCGCGACTCCGCTGGGGTCAACTTAGGGGTCAGAACGGCCCGATAGACCGCGCTGCGTATTCAAAAACGTGGTGCCCAGGAAGGGACTCGAACCCTTACAACCTTGCGGTCACCAGCCCCTCAAGCTGGCGTGTCTACCAATTCCACCACCTGGGCACGTGGCCGGCGGATTTTACTTGGTTCCCCGGCCACCCCCTCCATTCGCTCCTCGCTTCGCTGGTGGCTCTGGTCGGGGGTGGCCGGG
>JALYTM010000103.1 GCA_030854305.1 Candidatus Dormiibacterota bacterium | reverse complement strand
TCGCAGCACACCCACAGTAGCTCTCCCGGCTTGTTGGCGACGTGCTCGAGGTCGGAGACGTGGTGGACGTTGTCCAGGACTCTGCCGTCGAGCCGGGCCCGGATCATGTCGGGGATGCCGGCGGCGACGGGGTGCCGGCGCCACTGTCAGCGGCGGTCGCTCGTGACGGTTCGCGGCCGACCAGCGCCCGCGCGGTCGACTCGGCCTCGCGCATCACCCGCAGGATGTTGCCGCCGGTGAGCTGGCGGCATTCTTCCTGCGACCACCCGCGACCGAGCAGCTCAGCGATCAGCCGCGGGTAGGACGCAACGTCCTCCAGCCCCACCGGGAGGGCGTCGCATCCGTCGTAGTCACCGCCGATGCCGACGTGGTCGATGCCCGCCACCTCGCGGACGTGCTCGACGTGGTCGGCGACCTGCTCGAGGGTGGCCTGTGGCAGCGGCTCCACCTTCGCGTACTCCGCCTCGAACTGCCCACGCGCGGTCCAGGCGCGCGGGTTCACTCCACGCCGCTCCATCTCCGCAACGGCCGCGCGCGACCAGGCGGCGCAGTCGGCGGACACGAAGTCGGGCACGAAGGTGACCATACACACGCCTGTGTTGTCCGCGAGGCGCCGCAGGACGGCGTCGGGGACGTTGCGGGGATGGTCGACCAGCTCCCGGCACGATGAGTGGCTGAAGATCACCGGCGCCTCGCTGGCGTCCAGAGCCGCCGTCATGGTCTCGGCACTGACATGCGAGATGTCGACCATCATCCCGAGGCGGTTCATCTCGCGGACCACGTCGCGGCCGAACGCGTTCAGGCCGCCGAGGCGCGGTGAATCGGTGGCAGAGTCCGCCCACGGCGTGTTGTCGTTGTGGGTGAGCGTCATGTAGCGCACACCGAGCGCATAGAGCATGCGCAGGGCGCCCATCGAGCAGGCGATCGAGTGGCCGCCCTCGGCCCCGATCAGTGACGCGATCGCGCCGCGCCCGAAGACGGTGCCGACCTCGTCGGCCGTCAGCGCAAGACCCAGCTGGTCGGGGTATCGGGCTATTAGTGCGTGGACGAAGTCAACCTGCTCGAGGGTTGCGGTCAGGGCCGCTCCGCCCACCAGCGTGGACGGGACGTACACGGACCAGAACTGGGCACCCACCCCCCCAGCGCGGAGTCGCGGGAGGTCTGTGCGGGTGGCGGTCTGGGGCTGCCCGATGTCGATGCGATCGAGGTCGTAGCCGGCGAGGGAGCGCATCGCCCACGCCAGGTCGTTGTGGCCGTCGATCAGCGGCGAGCCGGACAGTACCGCGCGCAGTGAAACGCCGAGGCGATCTCCGGTCACGGGTCCGAGTGTGGCAGCCCGGTGCCGACCCGCATCACCCACTGACGAGCACGTCAGCGCGAGCTCGGATGAGGCCTCAGGTGGTGGGCGGGCTTGGGCTGGAGGCGCCGTCGGCGACGGCAAATCCGTCGTGGTCGCCGTCCAGAGCGGAGGGGGTGGCGTCCGTGGCCCCCACCAGCTGGATCTCATGCAATGTTCCGGCGCTGCCGATCACCGTCGACCCGTTCACCGTGCCGAGGTCGAAGACGGCCTTGCTCGAGGACGCCAGGTGGGACTGGCCGAAGCCGACCGTGGGCGCCTCGTGGATCCATTCCGCACTGGAATGCGTCGAGGTGTACTGCAGGTTCCTGGTGGCGACGGCGCCGGTGGCGTGGTTGGTCACCGTGATCACCCACGAGCCTGCGGCGACTTCGTTGACGTCGTCGGTGATCGCGTCACCGGCATGGACGGTGAACCCGGCCAGCTTGGACTCCGACGCGGGCAGGATCTCCGTCCATGCGTAGTAGGTGGCGTGCCCGTTGACACTCTGCTCCGCGGTGCCCGACTGGACCAGGTCGTTGCTGGAGTAGCCACCGATGCCCACCCAGTCGGCCGCGTAGCGGTTGGTCTTGGTCACCTTGACCTTGGGCACGATCCACGAGCCCGTGACGTGGGTGTACGCGCCACCGGTCACGGCGTCGCCCGACCAGTTGCTCGACCTCTCCAAGCCGGACGTGGAGACGCCGCGCGCCTCCAGACGACCGTGGGTGACAGCCGCAGCTCCCGAGGAAAGGGACGTGGCCAGCAGTGCCGCCGAGACGGTCGCAGCAGCCAATAGCACAATGAGGAAACGTCGCACAGATACCCCTCCCTGATGAACCTCAGACCCATGATAGGCGCAGCGGTTGGGTTTCGCCGACGACCCGCGTCAGACGCGCCGCGAGGGAGCGCCGCAGGGCACGCACAGCTCGGCCCAGGGGACCAGCTCGAGGCGTGCCGCCGGGATCGCGACGCCGCACGACGCGCACACTCCGTACGTGTGTGCATCCAGCCGCGCCAGCGCTCCGTCGATCGCCCGCACCGTCTCGTACAGCGCTCGTGCCTGGTACGCGCCGTTCATGCGCTCGATGGCGTACGTGGTTCCGTCGCCGATTCGCTTGCCGAAGTTGAGGTTCGCCGTCTCCGCCGGGTCGTGAGCGCCCAGCTCGGACACTTTGGCGACGAGCTCGGCTCGTTTGACCAGGAGACGGTCGCGGATGTCATCGCGTGCGTGCGCGCCGTTGGCGGCGTCAGTGGTCTCCATCGCCCCACCGTAACCCCTGCGGGGACGTCGAAGACGAACATCCCTGGACCGAGGCCTCGATGGTTCGCGCCGGGCTCACCAGCCGGGATACGGCTCCATCCGCGCCGGCCGTTGGTTCCAGTAGTCCCGGTGATCGACCACCCGCCCCTCATCGTCGAAGGCCAGCATTGTGGTCCCGGCCATGGTCAGGCGCTCGCCACCCTCGACCCATGACGCCCACCATTCCACCGCCGCGCGGCTGCCGTCGGCGACCGGGTCACCGAAGCGGCAGGTGACGTCGCTCTCGCCGGCGAACGCGTCACGCAGGTAGCAACGAGCGCCGTCGATGCCGTGGACCGCCGGTCGGAAGGCGAGGGCGCGGTAGGCGGCTGAGGGAGCGTAGAGGGCGGCGATCGCATCGACGTCCCGGCGCGGCCAGGCGTCCTGCCACCTCTGCCTCCAGCGCTCTGCGGCCTCAGTTGCGGTCATCGGCATGTCATGCGGTCCTCCCGATCGCGGCAGGCGGCATTGTAGCCGGGCACATCGTCCACGCCTGTGTCGCCCGGCGGTGACTTCCGGTATGGCCACCGGTCAACTTCGTTGGATCTCGTAGCACCTCCTTGCGGTGCTGCCGGCAGGTCAGCACCAGAATGGGGAGCCGTGAGGTTCGCCCAACGTCGAAGCAGAGTGACGCCTGCCAGCCGCCGCCGCGGCCCCCAGCGTGGACAGGTGATTCCTGTCGTGGCTCTCTTCATGGTCGTGCTCACCGGGTTTGTCGCGCTGGTCGTGGATGCCGGTCTCGGGTACACGGCGGCGCGGTACGACCATGATGTCGCGGACGCGGCAGCACTGGCCGCCTCGTACAGCATCTGGGCGGAGCTGAATGCCACGCCGGCGGCGACCAGCCTCACCGCCGCCACCGCAGCCGCCCGGGCCGTAGCCGCCGAGAACAACTGTTCCGGCTCGGGCACGTGCTCGGCAGCCGACCCCATCTATTTGGCGTCCGACAACAGCACGGTGACCGCCAGTGCGCAGTCGGTGTCGTTCGTGAAGGTTGTGGTCACGGACAGCAGCAACAACCATTTTGGCCCGGCGGCCGGAGCCTCGAGCCGGATCACGACCACCGTCGAGGCGTCGGTGACGAGCGCCGGCGGGGGAGGTGCTGGAGGCACAACCCTGCCCTGCCAGGTGTGCGTGCTCGGCGGGGTCTCGTTCGGTTCCTCCAACACCGATATCACCGCATCCAACGGGAACATCGTCATCGACTCGGACGTCCAGAGCTCCGGCAGTACATCGTTCATCACCGCAGACGTCCCGCCGCACTCCATCGACATCGAGGGCAAGTTCTCAGCAGGGCACCCTTACCTCTGCTCCGACCCGACGGCGTACCCGCCAACCCGTGGCAACTGTAAAGCGGCGCCCAACACCCGGGCCGGTGCCTTCGTCGATCCGGGCCTGGCGGCGCCGGTCACCACGGGGCTCCAGCCGAAAGGCGCCGTGAGTACGAATGGGTCCATCGGTCCCGGGATCTATCAGTCGATCTCCAACGTTAGCAACGGCACCCTGACGCTCACTGCCGGCGTGTACGTGATCACCGGCCCCGGCGGCATGACAATCGCGGGCGGCAAGGGCAACAGTGGCGGGACGATCGACGCAACCGCTGGTGTCACCCTCTACTTCGCCTGCCCGGGTTTCCCGACACCGTGCCGGTCGAGCGGCCAGCAAGGCGCCGGATTCACCCTGAGCTCCAAGAACGCGACGCTGAACCTCACCGCACCGGCAAGCGGACCGCAGGGCAACATTGCTGTGTACTTCGACCCCCACAACACCGCCACCTTCGAGGTTCCGACGACGGGCTTCACCGGCACTATCAGTGGCGCCATGTACATGCCGGCCGGGACAATCAGCCTCTCAGCGACGGCCGCCGACATCACCGCATCACCGATTGTCGTCTACCACATCAACCTCACCGGAAGCAACGACTCCATTTACCCGTCGGGCGGCAACGTGACGGTGGGCGGCATTCCCTCGTCACCGGGCAGCCTGTACTGCCTCGCCGCACCGTGTCGCACGTGATGCCTCGCCGACAGGTCCGCCGCCAGCGGAGCCGTGGCCAGGCAATCGTCGAGATGGCGCTGATATTTCCGCTGCTCGTTGTCCTGGTGATGGCGATCGTCGACTACGGCGGCTTCCTCCAAGCCAAGCAGAACATGATCACGATCACCCGCAGTGGCGCCCGGTACGCCGGTCTCAATCCCGACATCACCAGCCTCAGCACATTGAACCCAGCCCCGTCCACCACCGTCCAGGGGGTCATGCAGGCGGAGGCCGGGACCAACTACGCGTTGCCCAACAGCGACATCGTGGTGGACTACTACGACAACTCCTCCTCATCGCCGGGGACACTCTGCGGTGAGTTCACCGCCGCCGGGTCGTACGCAGGGAAGAACGGGTACCCGAGCACCGGGACCACCTGCCTGCAACAGCCCGGGCAGTCGCCGCGCGTGGTCGAGGTTACGGTGGTGTTCGCCTCCAAGTCCACCTTTCCACTGCTTTCGTCGCTGGGCATTCCGCTGACGGTGACCGAGCACTACTGGATGCCGGAGGTACCCTCGTGAGCGGTGATCCGCGGCGCTCGTCCCATCGTGGCCAAAGCCTCACCGAGTTCGCGATGGTCCTGCCGGTGCTGCTTCTTTTGCTGCTGGGAACCATCGACTTCGGTGGCTTCTTCGGCACCCGCCTTTCCGTCCAGAACGCTGTCCGAGTGGGAGCTGCGTACGCGGTCGTCAACCCCACCAGCTGGACAGGATCGAGCTCGATCGCAGCGGCCACCGAGCAGGCGTCCGACTTCGGGACTCTCGTGGACGGCAACATCACCATCGGCTATTACCTGCTGACCGTGAGCCTCACTTCCGCCTGCGGACAATGGACCTCAGCCGCAGGCATGGTCTATTACACAGTCAGCGGCACCACGTACACCAAGGCCACGTGCCTGGTGCCCAACAACACGCTGATCAAGGTCACCGCCAAGTACACGTACCTGCCGCTGACCCCGATCCCGAAGGTGTCCGTCATCACCACGACCGCGGTGGCCACCCTGCTCGAGGAGCAGTAGCGAGGTCGGAGACACGCTCGGCCGCCGTGCTGATCAGTCGGTCTGGTCGCACAGGTTGACAACAACCATGTCACAGGATGAGTGCCCAAGCGGGAGGAGGCACACGATGCGGACGAAGCAGGTATTTGTGCCGGCCAACTGAGGCAAACGATCATGCCGGCGGGGACCAACAACCGCAGACGGATCCTGGTGGCATCAACCGCAGGGTTGATAGCCCTTGGTGCGTTTGCCGTCCTGTTCAACCAGTTTCACACGGCCACCTCGGTGAACTCGCCGGGCTCCGTTGCTCCGGCCACCTCCAAGGCGGTAGTGGCCCTCGTTGACATCGGCGCGGGCGACCGGCTCACGGCGGCCAACACAACCGTCGTCGAGTACCCGACCGCGGCTCTCCCGCCCGGGGCCGTGTACTTCACCACCACTGGAACACTCCTTGCCGCCACGTGGTAC
>JALYTM010000102.1 GCA_030854305.1 Candidatus Dormiibacterota bacterium | reverse complement strand
GCGGAGTTCCTCGGCGTCGTCCAGATCTTCGTCTACACGGGCGCCGTGGTGATGTTCTTCCTGTTCGTGCTCATGCTGGTCGGCGTCGACTCCTCCGACTCGCTGGTGGAGACGATCCGCGGCCAGAAGGCGGCCGCGACCGTGCTCACCCTGGGCCTGGCCCTGGTGATGTTCTTCGCGCTCGGCTCGATCACACTCCCGACCCCGAAGTTCCTCGACGCCGTCAACGCCGACCCCGGCAACGTCAGCGGGGTCGCCAACCTCGTGTTCGGCAAGTACGTCTGGGCGTTCGAGCTCACCTCCGCCCTGCTCATCACGGCCGCGATGGCGGCCATGGTGCTGGCCCACCGTGAGCGGTTCGGCGAGAAGCGCTCCCAGAAGGCCTGGTCGCAGCGCCGGGTCCGCGAGAACCAGTTCGTCGCTGGCCTGCCGGCGCCGGGTGTCTACGCACGTCACAACGCAGTCGACACCCCAGCGTTGCTTCCGGACGGGACGCCCACCGAGCTGTCCGTCTCCCGCGTGCTCAAGTCGCGCGACCAGGTCTCCCCCCCGGGGCGCTACAGCGCCGTCGAGCAGGCCATCGAGAGCGAGATCGAGGAGGGGTCGACGCGGTGAACCTCGTCCACTACATCTACCTCGCCACGATCCTGTTCGCGATCGGGGCGGCCGCCGTGCTGATGCGCCGCAACGCGATCATCGCGTTCATGGGCGTCGAGCTGATGCTCAACGCGACGAACCTCGCCTTCGTCACGTTCGCCAGGGTGCAGGGGACGATCGACGGACAGGTCATCGCCCTGTTCGTGATGGTCGTCGCCGCCGCCGAGGTCGTCGTGGGCCTGGCCATCATCATGGCCATCTTCCGTGCCCGCCGGTCGGCCTCGGTCGACAACGCCAACCTCCTGAAGCTGTGAGGACCCGACTGTGCTGACCCTGGCCGGCCTACCCAACGCCGAAGGGGCCGCTTCGGCTGCCACCGGCATCACCTCATACGCGTGGCTGCTCGTTGCCCTGCCCGCGCTCGGTGCTGTCGTCCTGCTGGTCGGGGGTCGCCGGACGGACAAGTTCGGCCCGTTGGTCGCCACCTTCCTGTCCTGGGGGTCGTTCTTCGTCGGCCTGCTCGTGGTGCTGTCGATGGTCGGGCGTAGCGCCGAAGCCCGGGCGATGGGGGTCCACCTGTTCGACTGGCTGCCCGTCGGGCAGTTCCAGCTCAGTGCCGGCCTGCTGATCGACCCTCTGTCGATGTCGTTCGTGCTGCTCATCACGTTCGTCGGGTCGCTCATCCACGTCTACTCACTCGGCTACATGGCCCACGACCCCGACAAGCGCCGGTTCTTCGCCTACCTCAACCTGTTTGTCGCGTCGATGCTGCTGCTGGTCATCGCCGACTCCTACCTGCTGCTCTACGTCGGCTGGGAGGGCGTTGGCCTGGCCTCGTGGCTGCTGATCGGGTTCTGGAACTACAACCCGGCGTATGCGACAGCCGCCAACAAGGCGTTCGTCGCCAACCGCGTCGGTGACCTCGGGCTGTCCGTCGCGATCATGATCATGTTCTTCCAGTTCGGCAAGGTCGACTTCGCCTCGGTCAACGCCGGCGTCGGCCAGGCCAGCCAGGGCGCGCTGACGGCAATGGGGCTCTTCCTGTTGCTCGGTGCCTGCGGCAAGTCGGCCCAGTTCCCGCTGCAGAGCTGGCTCGGTGACGCCATGGCCGGCCCGACACCCGTCTCGGCGCTGATCCACGCCGCGACCATGGTCACGGCCGGCGTCTACCTGGTCGTGCGCAGCCATGCGATCTTCAACGCCGCGCCGACCGCACAGCTGTTCGTGGTGATCGTGGGTGCCATCACCCTGCTCTACGGCGCCATCGTGGGCTGTGCCAAGGACGACCTCAAGAAGGCGCTCGCCGCTTCGACGATCAGCCAGATCGGCTACATGATGCTCGCCGCCGGTCTCGGGCCGGTGGGATATGTCTTCGCGATCGCCCACCTGCTGACCCACGGCTTCTTCAAGGCCGGGCTGTTCCTCGGTGCCGGGTCCGTGATGCACGGGATGAACGACCAGGTGAACATGCGACGGTTCGGGGCGCTGTGGTTCGCGATGCGGATCACCGCTGTGACGTTCGCGTTCGGATGGGCGGCCATCATCGGCTTCCCCTTGCTGTCGGGGTACTGGACCAAGGACAAGATCATCGAGGCGGCGTTCGTGGGTGAAGGCGTCCGCCCGTGGATCTTCGGGCTGGCCGCCATGATCGGCGCTGGGATCACGGCGTTCTACATGTCTCGTCTGTTCTTCATGACGTTCCTGGGCAAGAAGCGCTGGACCGATGACGTGCACCCTCACGAGTCGCCGCTCACCATGACGGTGCCGATGATGATCCTCGCCATCGGCTCGGCCGGGCTCGGCGCAGTCCTCGTCCCCACCGGTGTCATCCAGAGCTGGCTCGAACCGGTCGTCGGGTCCCTCGAGGACGAGCACCCGGTGCTGGCTCCGGTCGCGATTACCGTGCTCACCCTGGTGCTGGTCGCCGCCGGCGCAGGTCTCGCGTGGATGCGCTACCTGCGCGATGAGGTGCCGCAGACCGCTGCGGTCGGCAGTCTGTTCACCCAGGCGGCTCGCAACGACCTCTATCAGGACGAGGTCAACGAAGGGCTGCTGATGCGCCCGGGCATCCACCTGACCCGCTCGCTCGTCTTCGCCGACAGCGCGGGCGTCGACGGAGCGGCGACCGGCCTCGCACGGCTGGTCGGCGGGCTGTCGAGTCGATGGCGACGGCTGCAGAACGGGTATGCCCGCTCCTACGCGCTGACCTTCTTGGCCGGCGTGGTCGTCCTGCTCGGCGTCCTGTGGGTGATGCAGGGATGAACCAGTTCCCCTGGCTCACCGTCCTCGGCGCGGTTCCCCTGATCGGGGCCGTCGTCGTCTGGCTGCTCCCGACCGGAGCGGCGGCGCGTGCCAAGCAGGTGGCCCTCGGCTTTTCGCTGGTCACGCTCGTCCTCGGCGTTGCCGCGACCGTCGCCTACGTCGGGCAGAGCTCCACCGGACAGTTCAAGCTGGCCGAGCAGCACTCCTGGATCCCACAGTTCGGGGTGAGCTACGCACTCGGCGTCGACGGGATCGCGCTCGCGCTGATCCTCATGTCGACGATCCTCACCCCGATCTGCCTGCTGGCCGCCTGGCGCGACCTGCCGGGCGAGGAGGGGACCTCCCGCGAGAAGAACTACTTCGCCCTGATGCTCGTCCTCGAGACCTTCATGGTGGGGGTCTTCGCCGCCACCGACGTGTTCCTCTTTTACGTCTTCTTCGAGGCCATGCTCATCCCCGTCTACTTCCTCATCGGGCAGTACGGCGGTCAGCGCCGCCAGGCGGCTGCGGTGAAGTTCCTGCTCTTCTCGCTCGCTGGCGGCCTGATCATGCTGGCCGCGGTCGTCGGGCTGTACGTGGTCAGCGCCCAGCAGCTGGGCGCCGGCACCTTCGCGTTCGACGCGCTGCGCCACCTGCACATCACCCCCGGCGTCCAGAAGCTGCTGTTCCTCGGCTTCTTCATCGCCTTCGCCATCAAGGCGCCGATGGTGCCCTTCCACACCTGGCTGCCGGATGCCGCCACCGAGTCGACCCCCGCGACGGCCACGCTGCTCGTCGGGGTGCTCGACAAGGTCGGAACGTTCGGGATGATCCGCTTCTGCCTCCAGCTCTTTCCCGAGGCGAGCCACTGGGCCACCCCGGTCGTCGTGGTGCTGGCGGTCATCTCCGTGATCTACGGGGCGTTGCTCGCTATCGGGCAGACCGACATGATGCGACTGATCTCCTACACGTCGGTCAGCCACTTCGGCTTCATCGTGCTCGGTATCTTCGCCTTCACCAACGTCGGCAGTGCGGGCTCGACCCTCTACATGGTCAACCACGGGTTCTCGACGGCGGCACTGTTCCTCTTCGCGGCCATGCTCGTGCATCGACGGGGCAGCAAACGTATCCCCGACTACGGGGGCTGGCAGAGTGTCACCCCCGCGTTGGCCGGTATCTTCCTCGTGGCCGCGATGTCGGCGCTGGCGCTCCCGGGGCTCTCGACCTTCGTCTCGGAGTTCCTCGTGCTCGTCGGAACCTTCCCGACTCGCCCCGCTGCCGCCGTGATCGCCACGTCGGGCATCATCCTGGCCGCGCTGTACATGCTGCTGATGTACAAGAAGATCATGACCGGTCCGCCGCCCAGCGACCTGATCGGTGAGCGGGCCCTCGCCCGGCTCTCGGCGAAGGAGCAGGAGGCGCCCGAACATGCGCGTCGGTCGCTGGTGCGCGACCTCACGACGCGCGAGAAGCTGCTGGCGACGCCACTCATCGCGGTCATCCTCGTGCTCGGCTTCTACCCGAACCTGGCCCTGAACCCCATCAACCCCGCCGTCGACAAGTCGCTGTCGCGCGTGCTCACGCCGGCCGCCGCCAACGCCGCGACCGAAGGGAGCTCGAAGTGACTTCCGTTGCGCCACAGGCGCTGCAGGCTGCCTTCCAGCAGTCGACGATCGACTACCTGGCGGTTCTGCCCCTGCTCATCGTCTTCGGCGTGGCCATCCTCGGGGTGCTGGTCGAGGCGTTCGTGCCGCGCGACCGACGACACGTCGTGCAGGTCGGTGTCGCGGTCCTCGGGCTGCTCGCCGCTTTCGTGGCCGTCATCGTGGCCGCAGGACACCAGGGCCTGACCATGGGGATCACCGACGGCGCCAGTGACCGTCGCCTGTTCGCGCTCGCCATCGACGGTCCGGCCCTGTTCATGCAGGGCACGATCCTGCTGCTGGGCGTGCTTGGCGTGCTGACGATGGCCGAGCGTCTGGGCGGGGTCGGGCCCGATGCCTTCACCCCCAGTGGGGCCTCGGTCCCGGGGTCGCCCTTCGAGACGAACGCCTCCCGGGCGGGTGCCCTCACCTCCGAGGTGTTCCCGCTGACGATGTTCGCGATCTTCGGGATGATCCTCTTCCCCACGACCAATGACCTCATCGGCATGTTCGTTGCGCTCGAGGTGCTCTCGCTGCCGCTGTACATCCTCAGCGGCCTGGCCCGGCGGCGGCGTCTGCTGTCGCAGGAGGCCTCGCTCAAGTACTTCCTCCTCGGAGCGTTCAGCTCGGCGTTCTTCCTCTTTGGCACCGCGCTGCTCTACGGGTATTCCGGCTCGTTCGTGCTCGGTGACATCAGCAAGGCGATCTCGACGGGTCCGATCGAGATGAACGGTCTGCTGGTGCCGGGGGCGTTCCTCGTCTTCGTGGGTCTGCTCTTCAAGGTGGCGGCCGTTCCCTTCCACGCTTGGACCCCCGACGTCTACCAAGGCGCCCCGACCCCCGTCACCGGGTTCATGGCGGCCTGCACCAAGGCTGCGGCCTTCGGCGCCATCCTTCGTCTTGCGTACGTGGGCCTCGACACCGGACGTTGGGAATGGACCAACGCCCTGGTGATCATCGCCCTGCTCACGATGGTCGTCGGGTCGGTGCTGTCGGTGACGCAGACCGACATGAAGCGATTGCTCGCCTACTCCTCGATCGCCCATGCGGGCTTCGTGCTGGTCGGGGTGCTCGCCTTCGACAGCAAGGGCATCGGGGCGGTGCTCTTCTACGTAGCCACCTACGGCTTCGCGATCATCGCCGCCTTCGCGATCGTCTCCCTGGTGCGCCAGAACGGCGGCGAGGCCACGCACCTGTCGCAGTGGTCCGGGCTAGGCAAGCGCTACCCGCTCGTGGCCGGGGCGTTCGCCTTCCTGATGCTCGCCTTCGCCGGCATCCCCGCGACGACGGGCTTCATGGCGAAGTTCGCGGTGTTCTCGGCTGCTGTCGGAACCGGGGGAGCCACCGGCACGGTGCTGGTGGTCGTCGGGGTGTTGTGCAGCGCGATCACGGTGTTCGTCTACGCTCGCGTCATCGTGCTGATGTACTTCGGTGACCCACCCGGTGACGCCGATAACGCGGTCGAGGTGGTGGTTCCGTCGGTCACCACCACGTTCGCCATCGCCATCGGCACCGTGATCACGCTGGCACTCGGCGTAGTTCCGTCGGCGCTGCTCGACCTCGCCGACCGGGCTTCCCAGTTCGTGCGTTGACGCGCGTCGGTACTGGTCCTCGATGACGACGCACGCCACCCCGTCCGTTCTCGCCGTGCCCGGGGCCACCCCTGCGCTTACGGCGCGGGTGCAGGC
>JALYTM010000101.1 GCA_030854305.1 Candidatus Dormiibacterota bacterium | reverse complement strand
CGCTGACAGTGCGCGGTCGAGGTTGGAGCGCTGCGGCACCACCGCGAGCCGGCGCTTCGCGCCGACAGGGTCGCGCACCACGTCGATACCGGCCACCTCCGCGCGTCCGCCGGTCGGCCGCACGCGCGTCGTCAGCACCCCGACTGTCGTCGTCTTACCGGCCCCGTTGGGCCCGAGCAACCCGAACACTTCGCCCTTCGCCACAGCGAAGCCGACGCCGTCGACCGCGTTCACCGGGCGTTTCGGGTAGCGCTTGACCAGGTCCTCGACCATCACCGCCCGCTCCCGCGTCGCCATGGCCGGCGCATCGTGGTGTTGACCTGAGTCGATCATCGGGTGCATGGTGCCATGCCAACCCTCATCACCGACCGCATGCGTTCACAGTCCCTGGCAAGGGGACCTGAGGCCGAAGCGCGCGCCATCCCGGTCACCGAAGAGGCCTTCAATCGAGTCGCCCCTCGGCTGCCGCCGAGCACCGGGGACGCGGTGCCCCGCACCCTCCAGCTGAAGGGCTTCGACGACCCAGGTGCGGACATACCGGTCGTCTCTTGTGAGGGGCTGAGCGCGCCCTCGTTCGGCCGCAAGCCGGATTGAAGGACTTCGCCGGCGGCATCGTGGTCCATCTCAGCGCCGGCTTCGCCGCCCTGGCTTCAGTGTTCGTCGTGGGCGGGCGTGGGCTGCAGCCCGGAGAGAAACTCGCGCCGCACACTATCGCCTTCGTGGCGCTGGGCACGGGCCTTCTTTGGTTCGGTTGGTTCGGCTTCAATGCCGGTAGCGCCGGGGCCGTGAACGGGCAGGCTGCCGTCGCCTTCGTCAATACTGACATCGTCGGCTCGTTCTCGATGTTGACCTGGCTGGTCCTGGCGTGGTACCGAGAGAAGAAGCCGGGCATGATCGGCGCCATGACGGGCGCTGTGGCCGGGTTGGCATGCGTCACGCCCACCGCGGGATTCGTCGATCCCTGGGCTGCCGCGGTCATCGGCATGGCGGCGGGGTCCGTCTGCTACGGCGCCTGCATCTTCCGCGCCAAAGCGGGGTGGGACGATGCGCTGGACGTCTGGGCTTGCCACGGGGTCGGCGGCGTCTTGGGCATCGTGCTCACCGGTGTCTTCTCTGTTGCCACCTTCGCCGGACTCGCCGGTGCGGGACTCGTCTACGGTGGGGTGCACCTCTTCGGTGTCCAGCTCGCCGGTGCAGCGATCACCATCGCCTACTCGTTCGGGATCACCTGGCTCATCTTGAAGTTCGTGAACATCTTCGTCCCCGTGAGGGTCAGCGCTGAGGAGGAGCTCGATGGGCTCGACGAAGCGGAGCACGGAGAGATCGCCTACGCGAGTTGAGATCACCCGGACCAGGGCATCGACGCGGACAACCGCCTTGCGTCCCGCGGAGTCCCTCACGGCGCGGCCTCGTAGCGGCTCGGAGAAACCCACGCAGGGGCGGCGTCACCGCGTCGCGAGCATCCCGAGCGGCTTGACGTCACGGAGTACGATGTCGAAGGGCGCTTCCAACCACACACCTCCGGCCAGCGGAATCGCCGTTCGAAAGGTGCCCGCGCCGCCGATTGGCCGGGGCTGCCGTCGATGACATCAGTCGGCGTTGGGAGGTCAGCATGGAGACCGCGCTCACCCCACTCGAGTTCAAGAGGCGAACCGCGAGGCTCTACCCAACCCGCGACGCGGTGGTCGATGGGGATCTGCGCTTCACCTACGCCGAGTTCTTCGAGCGCTGCGACCGGTGGTCGACTGCCCTCCAAGGCATGGGCGTGTCTCCGGGCGACCGCGTTGCCTACGTCGCGCCCAACACGCACGCACAGCTCGAGTCCTTCTATGCCGTCCCCCAAATCGGAGCAGTGCTCGTCCCGATCAACTACAGACTGACGGCGAACGACTTCAAGTACGTCATCGAGCACTCCGGCGCGACCGTGGTCTGCGTGCACCCGGAGTACTGCGCTGTCGTCGATACGGTGCGCGACCAACTGCCGCGGGTGGCACACTGGGTTGCGCTCGAGGAAGCCCCGGCGGGATGGACCAACTACGAAGTGGCGCTGGCTGCTTCGTCGCCGGCCTTTGGTCATGTTGAGATCGACGAGCGCGATCTGCTCGCCATCAACTACACGAGCGGGACCACCGCCCTTCCCAAGGGCGTGATGATCACCCATCGCAACGCGTACATGAACAGCGTCGGTACGCTCATCCATCTGCGTTTGGGGGTCGGTGACCGTTATCTGTGGACGCTGCCGATGTTCCACGCCAACGGCTGGACCTTCACGTGGACGGTCACCGCGGCCGGCGCCACCCACATCTGTCTGCGCAAGGTGGAGGCGCCGCACGTCTTTCAGTTGGTCCGCGATGAGCACGTGACCTGGTTGTGTGCCGCCCCCACGGTGCTGATCAGTCTGGCGAATGCGTCCACCGAGCCTGATGCGAACATTCCGCGCGGGGTGAGAGTCATCACCGCGGGAGCGCCGCCGGCTGCGGCGACGATCGAAGCGCTGGAGAGCAGGCTCGGTTGGGACGTCACCCAGGTGTACGGGCTGACCGAGACCGCGCCATTCATCACCATCTGCGAGCCCCGCCCTGAGCATGAGGGCCTGCCGCCCTCCGAGCGCGCTCGGATCAAGGCACGTCAGGGCGTTGAGCTGATCACCTCCGGAGAGTTGCGCGTGGTGGCAGAGGACGGCACGGAGGTGCCCGGCGACGGGCAGTCGATCGGCGAGATCGTCGTCCGGGGCAACGTGGTGATGCAGGGGTACTACAGGGACGCGGCAGCCACCGCCGCCGCCATGCGGGATGGCTGGTTCCACAGCGGCGATGCGGCGGTCGTGCATGGAGACGGTTTCGTGGAGATCAAGGACCGGATCAAGGACGTGATCATCTCGGGCGGCGAGAACATCTCCTCGATCGAGGTCGAGGGCGTTCTGCTCCGCCACCCGGCCGTGCTGGAGGCGGCGATCGTCGGTCTCTCAGATGAGCGTTGGGGCGAGGCGCCTCATGCGTTCGTGGTGTGCAGACCGGGCGCCCAGGTCTCCGATGACGAGCTGATCGCCTTCTGCAGGGACAACCTCGCTCACTTCAAGGCGCCGAAGGCGATTCATTGGGTTGGCGAGCTGCCCAAGACCGCAACAGGAAAGATCCAGAAGTTCGTTCTGCGCAACGGAGAGATCGCGATCAATCCGCAGTAGTCGCCGCGGTGGGTGGCTGCGAGGCCCTCGTCGGTGCGCGTGGACGGCTTCGGCCACGGCGTGGGAGTAGGGGCGGGTCAGCGCTTGGGTTGAGCGTGCCCTGCGACGCGCGCCGCCGCCGATTGCAGCTCGGCTCGCGTCCCCAGCAGCACGAGCAGGTCTTCAGCTTCCACCTCGACCTCGGCGCCTGGACCCGTGAACAGTTGCCCCGCCAGGCGTCGCAGGGCAAGCACATGCGCGCCTGTGTCGCGCTCCAAAGTGGCCAAGCCACCAGCAACGCCGACGAGTGGGCTCTCCGAGGGCACGAGGATCTCATCGATGCCGAAGTCGGACGATCCGTGCCGCACCGAGTCGAGGGCATCGACCACGGCGGGGCGCTGGGTCACGTCGGCCATGCGCAGAGCGGCCATGCGGTAGGGCGAGACGACACGGTTCGCACCCGCCTGCTTCAGGCGCTCGACGGACTGCGCCTCCCCGGCCCGGGCCACGATGAAGAGGCCGGGGTTGAGCGATCGCGCGGTGAGCGTGATGTACACGTTCTTCTCATCGGAGTCGACGGCCGTGACCAGAGCACGGGCGCGGCTGATGCCGGCGCGCTCCAGGGACTCACGCGAGGTCGCATCCGCCGCGACGTGAAGCTTTCCCGCCGCCGCGACCCGTGCCAGTGGACCGGGATTGTTCTCGACCACCACGACGGCGACCCCGTCGCGTTCAAGCTCCAGGACGATCTGGCTGCCCACGCGGCCATAGGCACAGACGATCACGTGGTCACTGAGCCTGTTCAGATCGCGCTCCACGGACCTCCTCTTTCGATAGGCCGCCAGGTGGCCGCCGCCGATCACCTCGCCGACAACTCCGAATGTGTACAGCACCGTGCCCACACCGCCGGCGATCACCACCGACGTGAAGACCTTACCCGCGGCGTCGAACGGATGCACCTCGCCGTAGCCGACGGTCGTCACGGTGATCACGGTCATGAAGACGCTGTCCAGCCAGGTCCATCCCTCGATCAACCGGTATCCCACCGTTCCGACGGTCAGTATCGCCACCAGGAGGAGGGCGACGAGACGGAAGCGCTGGAGGGGATTCCGATCGATCACGACCCGCGACATGCTAGACGGAGCGCCACGTCTCCTTCGGCGCGGCGCCGCTCAGGTAGCCGAAGGTGTCTCGCACCCTCACTCCGGAGCGGTGGCGGTCCACTGACCAGTACGAGGACTGGTTGACAGCGGCGCTGCAGGCCACGCTCCTTCACCCGAGGGCTCGGACGCGACGGAACAGCTCGCCGCGTCGGCAGGACTGAGTGGCCGCACGTCAGGCCGAGCCACCGCTCGCTCCCGACGCAATCGAGCCCGCCCAATCGCCGACATCAGCGCGGTCGGACGGTACTCGACGTCGCGATGAGAAACCGCGAATCCACTGCTCCAACCATGTGCCTGGCGCTGCGCCGCCACCCGCTGACGGGTGCGCTCGAGGCTCATGAAGTCTCAGCCGGCCGGGGCGGCCACTCAATCGGCGCCGCGGACGCAGGCAGCGGTGTGCGCAGCACCAGCATCGCAAGTGCCAGCAGTCGGTAGTAGCCGATCAGGACCACGAGCTCGGTCACCAGCTCAACGCCGAGCACGGCGGCACCCTGCTGAAAGCTCGGGTCATCGAGGTCGCCCGTCGCCAGGATTTGCCGTGACAGCTCTCGCACCGCGCGTTCGCCGGGGTCGAGGCCGGCCGCCTCCACACCATTGTGGACCGCTGCGATCTCGTCCTCGGTCAAGCCCGCTCGTCGCCCGAGACGCTCATGCGCGTACCACTCGAAGTCGCTCCGAGTGAACGCTGCCACCTCGAGGATCGCAAGCTCTCGCTGCCTGGCGGTGAGTGCGGTGCTGAAGCGGATGGCGCTGCCCAACGACTGCAGCGCGTTGCCGACTGCAGGGTTGATCAACATCAGGTTGAACGGGCCCTCGAGGCGGCCGTCGGCGTCCGTCACCGCAAGGACCCCACCTGCCCGTGACCGAGGTCCGCCCTGAATCGCCTCGTACACCGCCCGCTGCTCAGGCGTCATCGCATCGGGCGCAAGCCACGGAAGCCGTCCATGACGCAGGTGCGGAGTGGTCACCGGCTTGCTCCGACCGATCCCTGGCTCACCTGCACAACCCCCTCGATGTGGCTCACCAGCACGTCGGCGGCGATCAGGAATCGTTGCGGCGTTCGAGTCGCGCATGAGCCGCGCACGCCGCTCACGACCCTCGCCGGCCGTGGCGAGACGCTTGCCCACCATTTTGACGTGATGAGCCGGAGCGACATCGAGGATGCCTTGGCGGCCATGGCCCGGCAGGGCGACCGTGCCAAAGTCCTCATCGACAACCTTCTCGACCTGTCGAACATCGAGGGCGGCCGTCTCGACTTCGACGTGGCGTCGGTCGGCCTTCGGGAGCTCATCGAGCACGTCATCGAGGCCGCCCGGCTCCCGGCAGCCAGCGCACTGACGGTCACAGTTCCTCGCGACATCACCGTTCTCGCAGACCCGGCTCGACTCAAGCAGCTCATCAACGACCTTCTCGCAAGCTCGGCCGTTGGCGACCGACGCGGTCGACGCCGTGATTGCCACGCCCCCAGGTCGTCTTGTGAATTTGGGCGTCGGCGGAGCGCTCAGCGCATGATCGTTGTTCGTGAACACGGACCGCCCTTCCCGCGCGCGCCGCCGGCCGGGACTCAGCTTCGATCGGGTGGCCCGCGAGTACGACCGCAGCCGCCCCCAGTACCCACCTGAGCTGGTGGCGCATGCCTGCTCTGTGGCCGGGCTTGGCGCTGGTGACCGGGTGCTCGAAATCGGCTGCGGCAGCGGCCAGCTGACGCGCGACCTGTTGGCGCGCGGGCTGCGGGTCACCGCCATCGAGCCCGGCGCCAACCTCATCGCGCTCGCCACCGCGCGATGCCGCGGCGCCGGTGAGGTCGACTTCGTGCTCGCGCGCTTCGAGGACGCGCCACTGCCAGCGGCGGGGGT
>JALYTM010000100.1 GCA_030854305.1 Candidatus Dormiibacterota bacterium | reverse complement strand
CGACAGCCCATCGGCGGCAGCCAGGACAATGGCAGAACGGACCGCAACCGACTGTGGGGTGTTGTGTGCTCGCACCCACGTTTCGAGCACCCGGCGATCGTCAGTGGGCAGGCGAAGTGCTGATGCTTGAGACCACATGCGTGCACTGTCGGAGACTCGGTGCGCCTTGTCTAGCTATTTCTCGGACGTACCACTAGCGGCGCCCACCATCGCACGGCGCCACGGGAACGTCAAGTCGTGGGTAGGCGACGCGGTGAGATGTTGGTGATGGGGGCGCACTTTCACTGCACTCGACAAGTGGTCGATCTCCGTCCTGATGTGAGGACACCCTCGTGGGGCGAGATCGAACCGCTCACCGCCCCCGTCCGCCGGCGAGAGCCATCCGACCACATGATGGGCGGCTTCATGAGCCGCTGACAGGTGGCCGCCGCCGAGCAGCTACAGTCGAGGACCATGCCGCGTGCATCGCCACTTCGTCCGGTATCCAGCCGCTGGGTCGTGACCGCCCACGACGTCAGCGACCAGATCGAAGGCTCACCGAGGGCATACCTCGGACTCATCTACGATCCTGCCGACGACAGAATCCTGGCAGCGTCCGTCGAGCCATCCCCCGAGGAGTCGGTGACGTTGGCTTTCGAGAATCTCGACGGCCGGTCCGACCGACGACCGCACACGCTCGCCTGCCACCCGTCGGTCCTCAATACTGTGCGCCTGCAGGGTGCCCGCTTCTCCCCACCCCCGGACGTGGTCGTCGCCAACGAGCCTGACCTCCTTGCTAACGCGGCCGTCGTCCGCCATTTCCAAGACAACGCCAACCCCGCAGCCATGCACGACGCCGCGGTCGGCGCTCTCGAGGAACCCGCCCGTCGTTTCATCGAGAGCCGATGTTGGGACGAACGCGCCGACAACCAACCCATCCTGCTCGACGCCTCCATCAATGGCGCCCGGGTGGGTGGCATCGTCTCCGTCATGGGCAACGGCGGCGAGGCCTGGGGCATCAGCGTCTTCCCAGACGGGTCGGCTTTCAACGAGATGATGGCCGGCGATGCGTCATCGATGCCACGCGACGGAGTGATCGGTTGCGTGATTGCTCCGCAAGCGATCCGGGGAACCGCGCCAGCCGCGGTGGAGATGGCTTTCGCGATCGAAGGTGGCCATGCGGTCCCAGCCCTGGCCCACCATGTGCACCTGCTGCACACCGCGCTGATCGCAGCGACCCGGACGCCCGTGGGCGTCGCCGAGCCGGCCACCGGCGTTGTCACGACGCGCGAGTTCGACGCCACCTTCACCGCATTCGATATCGACGGCTCCGACGCAGCTCGAAAGGCAGGGTCACCGGGTCGGAGCGTTGGCGGCAGACCGAGTGCGCCAACCCTGCGGTTTGGAGAGCTACCTCGCAGCGTCGGCGAGCAGCTGCTGTCTCCCGACGACGGACTCGCCTGGGAATGCCTCTCGTCCCTTCCACCTCGCAGCGGCCTTCCCGCCGTCTTCCTCGGATGTGATCGTGTCAACGAAGCGGAAGACCTCGCAAGCAGGATCACGGCAGGCGACTATCTCGGCATCACCGCCATCGCCGGCCTCGGCGGTACCACGATCCGGCTCATCGGGCTGTCCCCCCCGTTGGTCCTGGGAACCGTCGGCACGCTGTGGCCGCCGCTGCGCGGCTTCGTGCGACGCCGGGAGCGCTCCGGCGGGCTGCATGCAGTTGTGGTGGCGACGAAGAACACCGGCAATCCCGTTGGCATCTTCATCTGCTTGCTGCCGCAGGGCACGGGGGATGGCCCACTGCAAAGTCATGTGAAGGACCGGCACACCTCGGCCTCCGGGAAACCCGGGCGGCCCAGATCACGACGTCGCTGACGGCGCCACCTTACTGACGCCTTCGACTTCCGCAGCCTGACACGGGGCCGCCGGTGAGACGAACGCAGCGATCACGGTCATCGGGGGAACGTGTTCGGCGTCGCGCGTGCGTGATTGACAATGGCGTGCTCCGCGGACAGAATGACCCGGCCTCGTGACGGTGTCCGAGCGCCAACGGGGGCCAGTTGGAGGACGTCGTCATGGCTGAGACAACGGCGCGACGAAAGAGCGAGCGCAAACAGCAGAAGCTGCCGCGGATAGCGCCTCGGCCGCGGTGAAGCAGGCGGCGGCGGTTCTCGAGGGTGAGCTCGCTTCCGGTCTTGTCGGCGTGCGACGAATGCAGGAGCGCTTCACGAGCGAACAACGTATAGACCAAGGGGAGTTCGACCTGGTCCTCGAGCGATTCCGGTCAAACGCACACGACCTCATTGCACTGGCCGGGGGCCGGGTCGCCGACCTCCGATCTGACGAGGTGCAAGACCTGTCGGAGCGCTTGACGACCGACGCCCACGAGGTTTTGGACACCTTTCTTGGCCTCGCCGCGCTGGCGCCGGACATCCTGAACCGGTTGGCGGCCGAGGGAGACTCCATGATCCCAACGAGCGCCGCCGGTACAGGGCGCCCGAGCCGGTCCAGCGCGACGTCACCGTCGGCCGCCAGGACGCGGAAGACGGCGACCGCAAAGGCAGGCACGAGAGGACGTGGCCCTCGATAGCGTGCCCGCAGAGGTGAGTGAGGCGCGTTCTGCTTCTTCGAGCGAGACCATCGTCGAGGCGCAGCTGGCCGAGCATCGCGAGTTGGTTGTGGGGAAGCTCTTGAGCGACCTGCCGAGCTCGGCATCTCCGTACCTGTACGATCTTGTCTCCGAATATCCGAGCCGGCCCGCAAAGGCCCTGCGTCCAGCGCTCTGTCTGGCCACGTGCAGGGCGCTCGGGGGCGATGCCTCCCGCGCGCTGAACTCCGCCGTGGCCATCGAGCTGTTCCACAATGCCTTCCTGATCCATGACGATCTCCAGGATCAGAGTGAGCGCCGCCGGAACAGACCGACGCTGCAGGTGGAGTACGGGGTGGCTGTCGCGCTCAACGTCGGCAACGCCACCAACCTGGTCGCGTTGCAACGCCTGATGGAGAACCGATGGTTGCTCGGTCCGAAGCTGTCGTGGCGAATCATGCAGGAGACCGAACTCATGATTCGTCACTCGCTGGAGGGACAGGCAATCGAGCTGGGTTGGATTCGCGACAACGTCTGCGACTTGGACGAGAACGACTACTACCGGATGTGTCTGAAGAAGACATCCTGGTACACCTGCATCTACCCCTGTCGCGTGGGCGCTGTTGTGGCCGCCGGTGGAAACGTCGACACGGCTCCGTTCGACCGCTACGGGTGGTACCTCGGAGCGGCGTTCCAAATCCAGGATGACATCCTCAACCTCGTCGGCGACTACGCACGTTACGGCAAGGAGATTGGAGGGGACCTGTGGGAGGGCAAGCGCACGCTGATGCTGACGCATCTCCTTCGAAGCCTGTCGGGCAGGGAGCGGCGGCGGGTCGAACGCTTCCTGGCGCAGTCACGCCAACAGCGACAGGCGGCCGATGTTGCTTGGCTCCGACAGACGCTCATCGACAGGGGCTGCATCGACAGAGCGCGTCAGTACGCGCAGCAGTTATCGGCTGCGGCTCATCGCGAGGGTCTGTTGGCCCTCGCCGGATTGCCGGACTCGAACGACCGCGACTTCCTGCTGGCGCTGCCCGCTTACGTCGTGGAGCGCGACCGCTGAGAGCTACCCTGCCTCCCGCCCCGGAGGGATCGGCTGAGGGTTGAGTTCGACCTGGGCCGCCTTGCTCAGCACCTCGACGCTTTCGCGGATGGCCGCCACCGCGGCCGGTCACCTCGCCGGCCGTCGACGCGATCGACCGCAAGGCATGAGCAGATTCGTGATGATCAAGCGGTTTCAAGACGAGTCGGTCGTCTGCGCGCGCCGTGTTCACCGACAGTCCACGGTATGCAAGCGGCGGGCCGAATTTGGTTTCCTGGCTGTGCTGGTCGGGGCGACAGTGTCCGAGGCCCATTCGTACTCAGGAGGGCTCTGAGACGATCTTCACAATGGTCTTGCGTGTGCCCTCCCATGCCCGGGCCATCAATAATCTTGCCGATGGAACCCGACGCACGTCTCTACGAAATGATCCTCGGCTACCGGGGGACACAGATCATTCGTACAGCGGCGCTGCTCGGCATCTGTGATCAACTCGTCGTGGAACCGCTGGCAGCGTCAGTGCTAGCCACCCGTGTCCACGCCGACCCAGCCCCGCTTGGTCGCCTGCTGAAGGCCCTGGCGGCACTTGGATTGCTGAGCGAGGGTGGGGACGGCCGGTTCTCCAACACGGAAATGGGCAGCCTGCTGCGCAGTGACGTCGAGAGAAGCCTGCGCGGCACGGCGATCGGCGTGGGCGAGGAGAGCTGGTGGAGGGCCTGGGGGGAGCTGCCCCGCGCCGTCACCTCGGGCGGCGTCCCCTACGAACACTCGGAAGGCCAAACCTTGTGGCAGGAGATGGCGGATGACCCTGCGGTGGCCGCCCGGTTCAACGCTTTCATGTCGGGCCGGGCGGAGATCTTCGCGCCCCAGCTTCTCGCTTGCTTTGACTTCTCCCATGCGCGCCAAATTGTGGACGTCGGCGGGGGAGTGGGCGCCCTGCTCGCCGGCATCCTCCATGCACATCCCAAAGCGCAGGGCACGCTGTTCGACGTTTCCGCCGGTCTCGCCGACGCTCCCACCTACCTCCGCGCACGAGGGGTCGCGAACCGCTGCACCTTGGTGCCGGGATCCTTCTTCGAGTCGGTTCCACCCGGCGCGGATGTGTACATCCTGCACGACTGGCCCGACGACCGAGCCGCGGAGATCCTCCACGTATGCCGGTCCGCGATGGCTCCGGAAGCCACGCTCCTCGTCATCGACGCTGTGCTGCCCGCTCGAGCCATCGACGACCCGGGCGCCTTGCTGAAGTTCCTCTACGACATCAACATGCTCGTGCTGTTCGGTGCCCGCGAGCGAACGGAGCAGGAGCTGCGCAGGATGCTCGAGGCGGCGTCGTTCGCGGTCGACAGAGTGCTGCCAACCGAGCCGACAGCAACGTTGGTGGCGACCGCTTCCTAGCCGCGAACTACATCGGGATTCTGCTGTCCGTCAGGATCCTGTTGGCGGCGCGGACACCCCCTCGGCACCGCTCTCCGTGAACCCCTGGAAGTTGATGGAACCCGGCTCGCCGGCAAACGGGATGTTGCCCTGATGCACACCCTCGTACCCGCTGAACGCCCGGTGTGCTGGCCCCGTTTCCAGCACGCATAGCTCCCGGCGGTTGGGATCGCTCCACGGAGTGGAGATGGTCGGGGCGACTGGATTCGAACCAGCGACCCCCTGCTCCCAAAGCAGGTGCGCTACCGGGCTGCGCCACGCCCCGACGTCTTGAGTTCAGAGGAAGCCCTGCGGCGAGTGTAGATGACCACGGTCGGCGCGGTGGCGACCGACGCGGCGGTGAGCACCAACCCCGACTGCTATGTTCGTTCCATGAACTGGAAGATCGAGCTGATATTCGTGCCGGTGACCGATGTCGACGTTGCCAAGGCGTTCTACGTGGACAAGGTCGGGTTCCAGGTGGACCACGACGTGCAGGTCAGCGACACGCTGCGCTTCGTCCAGCTGACACCGCCGGGGTCGGCGTGCTCGATCGCGTTCGGCACCGGCATCACGGCGATGGCACCGGGCACACAGCGGGGGGTGCAGGTTGTCGTCGAGGATGCCGCTGCCGCCCGTGAGGAGCTCGTCGCTCACGGCGTCGACGCCAGCGAGGTCGACACGCAGCCGTGGGGCCTGTTCGTCACCTTCGACGACCCCGACGGCAACGGATGGATCCTGCAGCAGCTGCTGCCACGCCAATGAGCCGACTGGGCTGAACGCCTCAGCCCAGCGCCAGATGCGCCCTCCGCGCAGCGTCCTCTGCGACTGCTGCCGCATCCTCGGCCGTGGTCGCGCTCTCATTCGCGGCGCGGGCCTGCTTGGCCAGACGCTGGGCCTCCTGCCGCCTGGTCGTGGCGGTCGCGCGGGCACGCTGCGCTTCCACCGCCTGGTTGGCGGCCTCCCTCTCAGCCGCGCGGCGCGCTCGGTCGTCAGCGCCCGGTTGAGCCCGCGCTCCCTTCCTCGCCGCGGCGGGCAGCCGCGACGTCGGGCGTCGCAGCGACGCAAGAGCTCGGGCCAGCTCCGGCACGTCGTCGACCTCGCCGCCCAACGAGCCGAAGCCGGTCGGCGCCAAATCCCGGTCGAGAGTGCCGCGCCAGACCGCCAGCCGCTCCTCGGCGCTGCCGCCGGCGGCCGC
>JALYTM010000099.1 GCA_030854305.1 Candidatus Dormiibacterota bacterium | reverse complement strand
CGGTGCTGGTCGCCTACGACTACGCAGCCGCCCGGTCGCGAGCGCTGACCGATGGCGAGCGGCGGCGGCTGACCGCGGCGATCGAGGACAGCCCGGCCTGAGCGCGGGCAGCCTCAGGCGGCGGTTGCCTGGGGCAGAAGCGCCTGGACGGTCTCGCCCAGCCCGGTGAGGCTGAAGGGCTTGGTTATCACCCGGTCGGCGCCGGCGGTTTGGGCCATCTCGAGGTCGGACTCGAGGTCGAGCGAGGTGAACACGATGATCGGGAGGGACGCGGCACCGGGGAGCGCCCGCACCCGGCGGCAGAAGGTGATGCCGTCCATGACCGGCATCATCACATCGGTGATGATCAGGTCCGGCAGGCCCGCGGAGAGCGCGTCCAACCCCTCCTGGCCGTTGGCCGCAGTCACCACCTCCAGCCGCTGCACCTGCAGGTAGAGGCTGAGGATGTGGCGCAGGCGGGGGTCGTCGTCGACGACAAGGATGCGCGCCGCCGACGACATCTCCAAGGCCATGGCGCGCAGTGTGCCAAGCGGGTCCCGCCTCTGCCGCCGCCGATGGGCAGATCGCCACCAGTCGTTGCAGGTTCTTGACCCGAGGTGCGATCCGTGGTGACGGCATGACGGTGCCGGGCTCGCCGGGGGTGGCCGCGAGGCATAATTGACACAGACGTCAACAGGAGGTGGAACGTGGCGACCATGGTCAAGTCCGAGGTGGCGACCTACCAGCAGTACATCGACGGGGAGTGGACCTCGGCGGCCGGTGGCGGGACATTCGAGGTTCTCAACCCGTCGACGGAGGAGGTCGTCGCGCTGGCGCCCGCCGGTGGCCGCGAGGACGCGCGACTGGCCATCGAGGCGGCACGACGGTCGTTCGAGCTCGGCGAGTGGCGCCACAAGTCGCAGGCACAGCGCAGCGCGATCATGTTCGAGATCGCCAAGCATCTCCAGGAGCGCAGCTCCGAATGGCCGATGCTGGAGTCGCAGTCGGCGGGCGCCACCCTGCGCAAGACGTCGGTGATCGACGTGCCCATGGCCGTCGAGACCTTCCGGTCGATGGCCGAGCAGGCGCTCCAGGTGCCCTGGTACGAGCCGTTGCCGTGGATCGACGTCCCCCATGTGAGCTGGAACTTCGTGCAGCGCGAGGCGGTCGGGGTGTGCACCGGGATCATCCCGTTCAACTTCCCGATGCTCATCGCCATGTGGAAGATGGCGCCGGCGTTGGCGATGGGCAACAGCGTCGTCCTCAAGCCGTCGCCGTTCACGCCGCTGACGCTGCTCGAGATCGCCCGCGCCATCGACGAGACCGGCCTGCTGCCGCGCGGTGTGCTCAACGTGGTCACGGGGCCCGGCAACGACATCAGCGAGGAGCTGGTGGTGCACCCCGAGGTCGACAAGGTGTCGTTCACCGGTTCCACGGCGGTGGGCCGGAGGATCCTCGAGCTGGCGGCGCCGACCATCAAGAAGGTGACGCTGGAGCTGGGTGGCAAGTCGGCCAACATCGTCTGCGCCGACGCCGACCTCGACGTGGCCGTGGACGGCACCCTGTTCGGTACCTTCTTCCACCAGGGCCAGGCCTGCGAGTCGGGAACCCGCCTGTATGTCCACGACGACATCTACGACGAGTTCATGGACCGCCTGGTGACCACCGCGCGCGGCCTTCGGGTGGGCGACGCCAGCGACTTCGACACCGCGGTGGGCCCGGTGATCTCACGCCGGCAGTACGAGAACATCCTCGCCGCCATCGACCGCGCCAAGGCCGAGGGCGCCACTGTCCTGTGCGGCGGCGGCCGGCCCGCGGACGCGCCCGCAAAGGGCCACTTCATCGCGCCGACCATTCTTGCCGACGTCACCCCGGAGTCGCAGGTGGCCACCGAGGAGGTCTTCGGGCCGGTGCTGGCGGTGCAGCGGTGGAGCGACCAGGGTGACGTGGTCCGCCGCGCCAACCAGTCGATCTACGGCCTCGCGGGCGGGATCTGGTCGCGCGACACCCGCAACGCCATCGAGATGGCCAAGCGGCTTCGCACCGGCACTGTGTGGATCAACGACTGGCACCTGCTCAACCCCCTGGCGCCGTTCGGCGGCTACAAGCAGAGCGGCAGCGGCCGCGAGCTGGGGACGTACGGGCTGCGCGAGTACACCGAGGTCAAGCACATCCACGTCGACCAGAACGTGCCCCGCGAGGAGCGGTACTTCTACGACGTGGTGCTGGGCTGATCGGGTGACGGCAGCCGGCTGATCCAGTCGCCCATGGTCGCGGCCACCTCGGCGGGACGCTGTACCGGCAGATCGTGGCCGCCGTCGATCCAGGCCACCTTGCCGCGACCGTCGAGCACCGTCAGCGCGTCCTCAACCCATGCCTGCCGGAGTGAGAGCTGCTCGGGCGGCTGCGTGGCGGGCAGCAGCAGCACCGGGCAGCGCACCGCCGCCAGCAGCTCGGCCGGGCGCGCCTCGAAGAGCGAGCGGGCGATCAGCATGTGGCGGTTCAGCGCCAGCCGCGGTCGCAGCTCGCCGCCGACGTCCTCGAAGTTGCCCAGCAGGATGGCGGTCGCGGTGGGGCCGTCGGAGCCGTCCGCGAGCGCGCCCGCGGCGGCCCAGATCTTGAGCGCGTCGGCGGTGACCCCGGAGAACTCCGGCGGGGTCATCATCGGCTCCGCCTCCGACCACGATCCTCCGAACACAGCGCGGAGATCGCTGATGCCGCCATCCACGCAGACCACGCCCACAACCCCGGGCTCGGCGCCATGGCGGAGCGCGATCGACGCGCCCCAGCTGTGGCCGGCGACCACGTGCGGCCCGATCCCGAGCGTGGCGATGGCGGCGGCCACGTCGGCGGCGACCTCCTCGATCGAGTACCCGCTTTCGGGCCGGTCGCTGAGGCCGTGGCCGCGCAGGTCGAGCGCGAGCACGCGGTGCCGCGGGGAGAGGCGATCGGCCACCAGGTCCCACCAGCGAGAGTTGCTGGCCAGGCCGTGCAGGGCGACCACCGGCAGACCCGTTCCCGGCCAGTCGCGAACCGACAGCCGTACGGCCCCGGCGTCGACGGTGCGCTCCTCCATGTCGCAATTGTCCGCAACAGCCCTTCCCGCGCGGCTCGCTCCGATACGATGGCGGCCGAGACGTCGCCCACTGAGAGCACGCCCGGGAGGTGCAGCCTGAGCGCCATGAAGCCCTACCTGCGCCACGTGCTCGGCGAGGTGCAGCCCATCGTGGTGGCCAACCGCGCGCCGCTGACCCTGCACAAGGCCGACCCCTACCGCGGCACACCCGAGCGGCTGGCCAAGGGGGCGGGGGGCCTGGTCACCGCGCTCAGCACGCTCGCCGCCGCCACCGGCGCGCTGTGGGTGGCATTGGCCCGCGACGAGACCGACCTCACCCTGGCGGCGAAGGGTGACCCGGCCGAGCTGGTCACCGACGACGGCACCGCGTACCGGGTGGCGTTCGTGCAGGCCGACCCGGCTGCGTACGACCTCTACTACAACATCGTCAGCAACCCGCTGATCTGGTTCATCCAGCACTACCTGTGGGACCTGGCGCGGGAGCCGGTGGTGGACGCCGGCACGCTCCACGCGTGGCGGGAGGGCTACGTGCGCATCAACCAGCTGGTCGCCGACCGTGTCATCGAGGAGGCCCGCCGCGCCCGGAGCCAGCCGCTGGTGTTCGTGCAGGACTACCAGCTCTACTGCGTCCCGGCGATGGTCCGCGAGGCGGTGCCGACCGTGCAGATCCAGCACTTCGTGCACATCCCCTGGCCCACGCCGCAGTACTGGACGATCCTCCCCAAGCGCATCCGCGATGCCATCGTCATGGGTCTGCTGGGCGCCGACGTGATCGGCTTCCAGACCCGCCGTGACGTGCGCAACTTCCTGCTCACCTGCGAGGACAACCTCGGCCTGACCGTCGACTACCGCGAGCGCACCGTGTTCTCCGAGGGCCGCACCATCTGGGTGCGGAACTACCCGATCAGCATCGACGTGGATGCCCTCCTCGCGCAGGCGCAGGGCGAGGCCGTTCGCGCCGAGGAGGAGCGGCTACTGCAGTGGCGCCCCGAGAAGCTGATCCTTCGGGTCGACCGTACGGACCTCAGCAAGAACATCGTCCGCGGCTTCCTGGCCTACGAGCGCATGCTCGAGGCTCACCACGAGCTGCACGGAACGGTGCAGTTCTGGGCCTACCTCCAGCCCAGCCGGCAGGACATCGACGACTACCGGGCCTACCTCGGCAGCGTGCTCAGCGTGGCCGCGCGCATCAACCGCAAGTTCAGCCGGGGCGGCTGGATGCCGATCCGCGTGGAGGTCGATGACAACATGGCCCGGGCGGTGGCCGGCTATCGCCAGTTCGACGTGCTCCTGGTCAACCCCATCTACGACGGCATGAACCTGGTCGCCAAGGAGGGGGTTGTGTGCAACCAGCGGGACGGGGTGCTGGTGCTCAGCGAGAACGCCGGCTCACACGAGGAGCTCGGTGACTTCGCCCTCACGGTCAACCCCTTCGACGTCGATGAGACCGCGGAGGCGCTCTACCTCGGGCTGCACATGGACGTTGCTCAGAAGCGGGCGCGCGCCGAGAAGATCCGCGAGACCGTCCGCTCGGCGGACATCAACCGCTGGATCTCGCTCCAGCTCCAGGACCTCCGCGAGCTGCTGGCCTGACCCCTAGTGAAGGGCTGTGAAGCCGACCACGAGGAGCCAGCTGACCAGCGCTCCCATGCCCACCCAAGTCGCCATCAGGCCACGGTCGCCGAGGCGGCGACGGAGGCTCCGGCGGTGCAGGTAGCGCTCGCGGACACGGAGCGAGTCGACCCCGGTGGGCATCGGGTAGTCGGTCGAGGACTTGCGAATCGTGCTGATCTCGGTCATGGTTCGTCTCGTGGTACGCAGGACGAGGCGGCTTGGTTACGCCCATCCGAGGCGGAGCCGGCGGGTCGCCCGTGCCGGGCGGCCCGCGATGACGGGATCCGGGTGACGCTGACCGCCATGGTCTCTCCGCCGCGGATCAACCTCGACAAGCCGATCTACACGATCAGCGTGGCCGCGGAGATCTTGGCGACCCACCCCCGGACGCTGATGATGTACGAGCACCTCCAGCTGGTCGTGCCCCAACGCACGTCGACCAACCGCCGCCGCTACTCGCAGCGCGACGTGCTCACCCTCCAGGCCATCCAGCGGCTCACCCGCGAGCACGGGCTCAACCTCAACGGCGCCCGGTACGTGATCGAGCTGCTCCAAATGCTGGCAGAGAAGGGTATCGCTCGCCCCAACGAGCTCGACGACATCGAGGTCACCCACGCTCGGCTCGCGGCGGTCTCGACCCGTTAGAGCGCTGACAGCTAATAGGGCATAGGCACTATCATGAGATATGGCCCTATGAGCGCAGGTTCTCTCCCGTCTATACTCCGTTCGCCACGAGTGCAGCGGACGCGCTCGGCCAGGAGGTGGAGCCCGAGTGAGCGCTGATCGCGATCAGACAATCGATGTGCTGCTGATCGAGGATGACCAGGAAACGCTCGAGATGTACAAGCTGAAGCTCGAGAAGGACGGCTACCGCGTCCACGTCGCCATGGACGGCGAGGAGGGTGTGCGCCGGGCCAACGAGCTCAACCCGGACATCGTGTTCCTCGACATCCGCCTCCCCAAAAAGGACGGCTTCACCGTGCTCGAGGAGCTGCGTGAGCAGGAGTCCACTGCCCACATCCCGGTGATCATCCTCAGCAACTACGGAGAGAAGGAGCTTGTCGATCGGGGGCTCAAGCTGGGAGCGATGGAGTTCCTCGTCAAGGCTCAGACGTCGCCCATCGTGCTCTCCGAAGGGATCGATGAGTGGCTGAGGGAGTAGGCCGCCGGCAGAGGATGGTGTCGCCCTCGGGCCAGCCCGGACTCGACAAGCCCATCTACACCATCTCGGTGGCCTCCGAGATTCTCGAGACCCACCCCCGGACCCTGATGATGTACGAGAACATGGGTCTGGTCATTCCCCAGCGCACCGCCACCAACCGTCGCCGCTACTCTCAGCGCGACGTGTTCAAGCTCCAGACCATCCAGAACCTCACCCGCAACCACGGGGTCAACCTCACGGGAGTGCGCTACGTGCTGATGCTGCTCCGGCTGCTTCACGACCACGGCATCGATGCACCCGACAGCCTGCGCGACATCGACGTGTCGCAGCTGCCGGCGTGAGCGTGCCCGCCGGCGACGGCCGCGACGAGAGCCTGGCCGGCCTCGCCCGCCACGTCGCGGACGACGCGGTCCGGCTGGCCCGCGCCGA
>JALYTM010000098.1 GCA_030854305.1 Candidatus Dormiibacterota bacterium | reverse complement strand
GGAGCTGGGTACGTACACGCCACCTCGACCTCATCGCCGGGATCTCGCTCGTCTTCATCGTGATCAGCGCGGTGGCCAGCCTCGTCTCCGGCAGCGCGCGTTTCACGCTCATCAAGGAGTCGGTCTTCACCGGTGTGTTCGGCCTCGTGTTCTTCGGCTCACTCCTCGCCCCTCGCCCGCTGATGTTCCACATGGCCCGGGAGTTCTCCACCGGCGGTGACCCTGAGCGGATGCGAGCGTGGGACAACCTCTGGCAGTACCCCAGCTTCCGGCACCCAATGCGCGTGATGACCGCGATGTGGGGCACGACGTTCGTCGCCGACTCGCTGATCCGCGTGGCGCTCGTCTTCATTCTGTCGACGACCGTCTTCCTGGTCGCGTCGCAGGTGCTCTTCTACGCGACGTTCGCTCTCACCATGTTCCTGACGATCGCGTATGGCCGCCGCTCGCGGAGACGATCGCTGGCACAGCAGCCGCGAGTGGGAGACGCGGCGCATCCGGACGAACCACTTGCTGGTTCGAGCTGATTCTCGGATCAGCCGAGAGTGTCGGAACGTTGCATCCGGGAGGCACCGCAAGAGGGTGGCGGGTTCGACGGCTCAGTCTCAGTCGCGACGCGCTGTGGCAACAACGTAGCGGCTTGTCACTCGAAAGCCTTCGGGGTCTTCGTTGGCGTCTTCCAGGAGGGCGAGCGCGCGGTCGAACACCGCCTGAGGCTCGCCGCGCGACTCCAGGATTCTCTCGCCCGCGACCGACATCGGGTGGCTCCGGCTTGTTTCGAGGTATTCGCGCGCCGAGGAAGCGGTGTAGGCAAGAGACTCCTCGTGAACTACAACGGTGAAGCCGTGTGGTTCGAGAAGCGCCTCAAGTGCCGCGCGTTCGTGCCAAGCGAAGGGCGGCGGCCCCGGCGCTGCGTCAAGAGCGTTGAGGACCGCGCGCTGGAAGACGCTCACGCAATCGTTGATTCCTCCTACTGGAATCCATGCGCTCAGCACGATGCGCCCGCCGGGAGCCGTGACGCGCGCCATCTCTGCAGCGGCACCAGCCGCGTCCGGGCAGAAGATCACGCCGAAGACAGACAGTAGGACCTCACAGCTCGCGTCATCCAGCGGAAGCGCTGTGGCCTCTCCGTGCACAAAGGTTGCGTCGACGCGCCGCGCCGCCGCCTGCTCACGCGCAACCTCGAGAAGGCGCGCGGCTGGATCGACTCCTATGACGTGCGCACCCTTCGCGGCGGCCAGCAGGGCTGCGTTGCCGGTGCCACATCCGACATCGACCACACGCTCACCGCGGGCGAGCGTGGCGAGGTCGACGACGACGCGTGCGGCCGGCAGCAATTGCTCGGCAGTGGTTTCGTACTTGCCCAAGCCCCAGTCGATCTGCATGGAACGATTATCGTCCCCCGGCTACGACCTTGGGCCGGGCGGTTACTGAAGCCACCGTCAACAATGCCCCGAACGAACCTCGTATCCGAGTCTGAGCGGGAGAGGCCCTACCTACCTTTGACCCAATAGCTTGGTGCTCAACCGGGAACTGCGGTTGGTCGCGCGGTGTTCTCTGCAAGGAAGCGTCCGAGGATGCCGTTGAACGCGGTGGGCGCCTCCATTGGCAGCATGTGACCGGAACCCTCGACGAGCACAGCTGACGATCGGGTTGCGCCCGCGATATTCGCCGCGAGCCACACCGAAACTTCCACGAAGCCAGGAAGATCTGACCTGCCCACCACCACCAGGGTCGGCACACGCACGGTCGCCGCCAGCTCCGCCGGATCGACTGGCGGCTCGGCGGATGCTACGTCGCTGGTCCAGAGACCAGATCGTTGCCCCGCACCATCTCCGTGAGGCGTATGCGCACGCTGCTATCTCGGGTCGCGGACCCGAACAGCGGATCGGCAAGCCACGCAACTCGACCGGCGATCAGACCCCGGCGTCGCGCGACCTCGACAGGCGGCGCCCACAGCATTGGTGGGAGCGGGAACCAGGCCGCAACAAGCACCAGCGACCCGACGACATCCGGCAACCGGTGAGCGAGGCGGATGGCATCCCAGCCTCCAAGGGAGTGGCCGACCAGAGAACACCGGGTGACGCCTGCGTGGGCAAGGACAGCCTCGAGGTCACCGATCGGGTCGTAGCCGGGGGTCAGGGCCTGGGATCGCCCATGGCCTCGCCGATCAACGCTGATGCATCGGTACCTGCTGGCAAGCGCCGCCACCTGGTCACTCCACATCCGTCGGTCCAACGTGACGCCATGAAGGAAGACAACGGCATCCCCGGCTCCGGCAGTGTCGTAGTAAATGCCCGTCGCCGTCAGTGGCATCGCCGGCCTCCGTGACTGCGGAACTGCGCCTGATTTACCGTCCTCCGATCGCCGGTGGCTCTTGCGACGTTCAGCGTTCTTCGCCGGGCGTCGCCGCGACGGCGCGGCGAACAGCGTCCACAGAGCGGCGAACATCGTCGTCGTCGGTGGACCAATTGCTGACGGAGATGCGCAACACGTCGTGGTCGTGCCAGCGCGAGCCTGACATCCACACCGTGCCATCGGCAATCAGCCGTGCAGTCACGGCGCGCGTGCGCGCGTCGTCGCCAAACGTGACACACACCTGCGTGTAGTCCACGTCATTGGCCACGCGGGCACCGTCAATGTCTGCGATGCCGACTGCCAAGGCGCGGGCATGTCTTGCCAGACCCTCGACCAGGTCGGCAACGCCGGCACGCCCCAGCGACCGCAGCGCTGCCCACACGGGGACACCGCGTGCCCGGCGCGACAGCTCGGGTACCTTCTCCTGCGGATCGCCCGGACCTGAGCCGTCGGCGATCAGGTAGCTGGCGCTGATCCCGAGTGCCGAGCGCATCGCTGATCGGTCGGCGACGATCGCGATTCCGCAGTCGTAGGGGATGTTGAGCGTCTTGTGTGCGTCGGTCGCCCATGAGTCGGCGGCGGCGAACCCATTGACGAGATGACGCAACCGCGGCGAGGCAGCCGCCCACAGGCCGAATGCGCCGTCCACGTGCACCCACGCGCGATGTTGATGAGCTACCTCGATGGCCTCCGCCAGCGGGTCGAACGCGCCGGAGTGGACGTTGCCCGCCTGCAGGCAGACGATGACCGGCGCACCGGGGTCGACGGCGCTGAGCGAGTCTGCGAGCCCGTCAACCCGGATCCGACCCTGGTCGTCGGCGGCCACCGACTGCGGCGTCCCGAGCCCCAGATAACGCAGCGCGAGGTCGATCGTGTCATGCCGCTCGGCGCCGACCAAGACGCGTACGGGCGGCCCCCCGGTGAGTCCCTCGCGCCCCACATCCCAGCCAACCCGCGCGAGCACCGCGGAGCGGGCGGCAGCAAGACACGTGAAGTTGGCCATCGTCGCGCCCGTTACGAAACCCACGTCGGCGACGGCAGGGAGCTCCAACAGATCGAGCAACCAGGCCCCAGCGGACTCTTCCGCCACCGCGGCAGCGGGGGTGGCGTACCGCAATCCGGTGTTCTGGTCCCAGGCACTGACCAGCCAGTCGGCGGCCAACGCGGCCGGCAACGTGCCGCCGATGACCCAGCCGAAGAACCGGCCCGACTGCATCGCCATGAGCCCTGGCTCAGCGAGCTTGGCCAGCAGGTCCACAACGTCCTCGGGCGCCATGGGAGCCTCCGGCATGGGACCGCCGAAGCCGGCAACCAACGCGTCGGCCGCTACCCGTGGCCCCACCTGACGCTCGCCCACAGAGCCCAGCCATGTCCGCGCGTGCTCGGCGGCACGGGCCAGCGCCTTGTCGTACGGACCGACTTGAACTGCCACGCCCTGTCCTCCCTCGCCAACGCCATTGCGCACGGTGCTTCCAGTCCGCTGATCGCTACCTTTTCCGCTCTGCGAGCGCTGTGGCACTACGATCGGTTACCGAGCCACACGAGAAGTATGCTTTCGGATTCCGATTAGGCGCGCGCAAATGGCTGGGAGAGGCGCATGCCGAGCCGGCGCGGGGTCGCACCGAGTTGGGAGTGAGCGGCGCGGCTCCAGCGACCGTCCGCCGAGACCTTGCGTCTGCGCTCCCGCAGGGATACAGTCCCGCCTCACATGTTGGACCGTCCGCCCTCCGTGCGTCGGGCGACACCGGCGGACATCGAGCAGATCACGACCATCATCGAACTGGTCTTCGCCAAGGATCCGCTGTGGAGCCGTGCTTTGGGCGCGCTCACCCCCGAGCAGCGTCGCCCGTTCTGGCGCCTGTTCGTCGAGGGCACGCAGGTTCACGGCCTTCTGTTCGGTGGGACCCGCGATGACACCCGCATTCCAGTGCGCTTTTGGCCTCATACGTGTGGTCCAGTCCGAGCAGAGGACCACACGAGGGGTGAGGAGTCGGACGGGCTGATTGACGGGCCAGAGGACGCGGCCTGGCCGCTCTGACCGGACAGCGACGGGGCCCGGGAGAACGCCCGAGACCTTTCCCCTCATTGAGCCGGTTGCAGGCGCCCCGCAGGGCACGGGTGAGAGTATTCAGCACTGAATGACCAGGGGCGCCGCCGCAGCAGCCGCAACCATGTCGCTCCACGATGTCAGCGACCGCCTCGGGGTCCATGACGTGACCGCGTACCGTTACGTCTGTACGGGCCGGCTTCCTGCCGTCAAGCGCGAGGGCGTGTGGCTGGTCGCCCAGAACGCGACATGAACGCCCCTACCCTCGTCCTGTTCACGCGCGACCTCCGTGTCCACGACCATCCCGCCCTCGCCGCTGCGGCCGCTAACGGACCCGTCGTCCCGCTCTTCGTCCTCGATGACGCCCTGCTCAGGGGCGTGCACGCCGCCCCCAATCGCGTCTCCTTCCTTCTCGACTCCCTCCACGACCTGCGCGTTGCGCTCGCGGATCGCGGCTCGACCCTCCTCGTCCGCCGCGGCGACGTGGTCGCGGAGACGATGCGCGTCGTGGCCACCACCGGTGCGACCGCCGTCCACCTTTCCGCCGACGTCTCGACATACGCCGCTCACCGCCAGCGCCTCCTCCGCTACGCATGCCTCGCCGGCGGCATCGACCTGCGCACCTTCCCCGGGGTCACCGTCGTCCCGCCCGGCGAACTGTGGACCGGCAACCACGACCACTACCGCGCGTTCACCCCGTACTTCCGCGCCTGGCGCACGCATCCCTGGCGCGAACCGCTGCCGGCAGCGCGCGAGCTGCAGGCACCGGACTCGATGCCGCGCCCGCGCACCATCCCGGCGCTCGAGACACTCGTTGGGCGCCGGCCGTCGCTGCAGCTTGCGCCCGGGGGCGAGATCGCCGGGCGCGAGTGCATGCGCCACTGGCTCGCCAATGGCATCGCACCGTATGCCGCCACCCACGATGCTCTATCCGGCGACGGCACCAGCCGGCTGAGCCCGTACCTGCACTTCGGCTGTGTCTCGCCGCTCGAGCTGGCCACGCGCAGCCTTGCTGCCACCGACGACGACGCGTTCGTGCGGCAGCTCTGCTGGCGCGACTTCCACCACCAAGTCACCGCCGCCTTCCCCGCCATCGCACACCGCGACTACCGCCCGCGCGGCCGCACGTGGAGCCAGCGTCCCGACCTCCTCGACCCGTGGCGCCGCGGCCACACCGGCGTCGACGTTGTCGATGCCGCCATGCACCAGCTCCGCCACGAGGGCTGGATGCCCAACCGTGCGCGCCTCATCGCCGCGGGCTATCTGGTGAAGACGCTCGGCGTCGATTGGCGCGCCGGTGCCGCGCACTTCATGGACTGGCTCGTCGACGGCGACGTCGCCAACAACTCGGGCAACTGGCAGTGGGTCGCCGGCACCGGCAACGACACGCGGCCCAACCGCGGTTTCAACGTCGAGCGCCAGGCACGCCGCTTCGACCCGGACGGCGCCTACGCGCGCGAACACCTGCCCGCAGCATCCTCGGCACACCCATAACCGCTCCGGTACCCGGGCGCAAACTCGGCGCTTGCTGCCAAGGTCGACCAGAACACCGCCCGCGTACGATGAGTGCCCGTGTCCGCAACCTCTACGCCACCCGCCCGAAGGACCGAGGGGATCCGTCGCGTGCTCGGACCCCGAATGGCAGTTCGCTTCCTGAGCCTTCAGGCTGGACTGTTCTGTTTCGGGGTCGGCATTCCCCTGACGCTACAGGCGCATTTGGGGTTGTCGCCTTGGGACGTACTGCACCAGGGCATTTCGCGTCACACCCCACTGACGATTGGACAGGCGAGCGAGCTCGTCGGCCTGATCATCCTGCTCGTCGCCTGGGCGCTGGGTACCCGCCCTGGCGTTGGCACCCTCAGCAACATGCTCCTGATCGGCTTCTGGATCGACCGCGTCATTTCC
>JALYTM010000097.1 GCA_030854305.1 Candidatus Dormiibacterota bacterium | reverse complement strand
TTGCTGGCGGAGACCGAGCCAGCCGCCGTCGACCCCGCGGACCTCGACGGGTGCACCGTCCTGGCAGGTGGACCCGAGACGGCGATCACCACCGCGCTGGTGCGGGGTGACCGGCGTGGTGCGCTCCGCCGCGTCGAGCAGCTGCGCGAATGCTTCGGCCGCGACCGCGTCGCGCTGCTGATCTCCCATCACCGTCATCCCGGCGACGGCTGGATCGCCGCCGAGACCGCGCAGCTCGGCCGCCGCACCGGGCTGCCGCTGCTGGCCACCGCGTTGCCGGTTCATGCCAACCGTGGCGACAAGCCGCTGCTCGACGTGCTCACCGCCATCCGTCACCGCACTACCCTGGATGCGGCCGCGGCCCACGGGTTGCTGCTCCCCAACGCCGAGCACCGGATGCGCTCCGAGGCGGAGCTCCGTGGGCTGCTTCCCGACCACCCCGAGGCATTCGATGTCACCGCCCACCTGGCCGCGCAGTGCAACGTCGACCTCGACTTCACCGAGTCGCGGTTTCCCGGCTACCCGGTTCCGGAGGGGGAGACGCCGTTCTCGGTCCTTTACCGGTTGTGCCAGGAGGCGGTGCAGCGCCGGTACCGTCCGATGACGCGCGCGGTGGCGGCACGGCTGCAGCGCGAGCTGGAGGTGATCGAGAAGACCAACCTGGCGGAGTTCTTCCTGATCACCTGGGACATCATGCGGTTCGCGCGCGAGCAGCACATCCCCGGGCAGGGGAGGGGAAGCGCCGCCGACAGCATCGTCGCCTACCTGCTCGACATCACCCGTGTCGACCCGGTCGCCCACGACCTCCTCTTCGAGCGTTTCCTGCACGAGGACCACCAGGGGACGCCGGACATCGACATCGACTTCTCCACCGACCACCGCGAGCAGGTGTTGCAGTACGTGTACGACAAGTACGGCGCCGAGCGCACCGGCATGGTGGCCAACGTGGTCACCTTCCGGCCCCGGATGGCGATGCGGCAGGTGGGGGCGGCGATGGGCTTCCCCGAGACGCTCATCGACCGGCTGGCGTCCTCCGTCGACGGCTGGTACATGGTGGACGTGGCCACTGCACTGGAGAGCGCGGGGGTGGATGCCGACGATCCTGACGCGGCCCTGCCGTGGCGGCAGTTCATCGAGGTCCTGGAGCAGGTCGAGGGTACTCCGCGCCACCTCGGCATCCACGTCGGCGGCATGTTGGTCACCGGCGAGCCACTCATCGATGTCGCCCCGGTGGAACGGGCCACCATGCCCGGGCGCGTGGTCGTGCAGTTCAACAAGGACGACGTCGAAGACCTCGGGCTGATCAAGATGGACCTGCTCGGCCTGCGCACACTCTCCGCGGTCGCCGAGTGCCTCGACCTCGTCGAGCAGGGCGCCGGGACGCGCCCCGACCTCGACGCGCTGCCCTTGGACGACCCCGAGGTGTACGCGTCGATCCGCAGGGTCGACACCATCGGCCTCTTCCAGATCGAGTCACGCGCCCAGCAGCAGTCGCTGTGGCAGTCACAACCGCGTGAGTTCAACGACCTGATCGTGCAGGTGGCGATCATCCGTCCCGGACCCATCCAGGGCGATGCCGTCAACCCCTACCTGCGCCGGCGCCAGGGTTTGGAGCCGGTCACCTACCTGCACCCCACGTTGGAGCCAATACTGGCAGAAACCATGGGGGTGGTGCTGTACCAGGAGCAGATCCTGCGCATCGTCATGGAGGTGGCCGGATACACCGCCGGCCAGGCTGACCGCTTCCGTCGCGCCATGAACCGGCACCGCTCACGCATTGAGATGGAGGAGCTGCGCGACGAGTTCCTGCGGCGCTGCGCGGAGCACAGCGGCGTGCCCACAGAGGTCGCCGAGCAGATGTTCAAGGCGGTGGCCGGTTTCGCGCAGTTCGGCTTCTGCAAGAGCCACGCCGCCGCCTTCGCCCGCACTGCCTACGAGACCGCCTGGCTGCGTCTCCATCATCCCGCCGAGTACACCTGTGCACTGCTCAACGCCCAGCCGATGGGCTTCTACCATCCCTCCGTCCTGGTCGAGGACGCCAAGCGTCACGGCGTGCGCTTCCTCCCCGTCGACATCGCCCATAGCCGCGCCCGCTGCACCATCGAAACTTCCCCAAAGACCGAATCCCCCACCGCACGGCTCCCCGACGGTGCGCTCGACAACGGTGGCACCGTACGAAGGGCGGTTCGGCTCGGCTTCAACTACATGCGGGGGGTGGGCCCGACGGCACGTGCGGCGTGTCAGGAGGCCGTGCTGGAGGGCGCCAACAGCTCGCTGCGCGCCTTCTGGGAGCACACGCTCCTGCCCCGGAAGGCGATGGAGAACCTGGTGCTGGCGGGGGCCTTCGACACCGTCGAGGGGGGACGGGCGCGGCGTGAGCTGCTGTGGGAGCTGAAGCGGGTCGAGGAGAGCCTCCCGGCGCGTACGCGGGCACGCCGGGGGTCCACACCGGCCGGGGATGCGCAGGCCGGGGTGGCTGCGACGCGACGGCCGCCGCGGGGCCGAGGAGCGCTGGCGGGCGCGCGTCTCGGTGACGAGGCACTGCCACCGCGCCGGGGGGAGGAGGACCCATTGCCGCCCCTGGTCGAGGTGTCCGCCGATGCGCCGGCACTGCCTGCGATGGACGAGCACACCCGTGTGCTCACCGAGTACGCACTGTCCGAGGTGAGCACCGGGAGACATCTGCTCTCGTTCATTCGTGAGCAGCTCACCGCGCTGGGATGTTCTCCGCTGGCGGCGATGCGGGGGGTGGCCGACGGCGCACGCGTGCGTGTCGCCGGCCTGGTGATCGCGCGCCAGGCGCCCGCATCGGCAAGCGGGTTCCGATTCTTCACCCTGGCGGACGAGGACGCCCACCTCGACCTCATCTTCCGCCCCGCGGTGGTGACCCGGACCCGGCGCGTGGCCAACGCCAACCCCCTGCTGTTGGTCGAGGGACGCCTCCAGAACGAGCGGGGCCGGGTCAACCTGGTGGTCGAGACCGTGACCGCGCTTGACGGCGACGGCGTTCCCCTTCGACTCGATGACGGCGCCCTCCCGGTTCCCGCGCCCCCCTCACACGACTTCCGCTGAGGAGCAACGGTCCCGCAACGCCGACCGTTCATGACACGTGACCTGACAAACGACACACCGCGGTAACACGCAAGCCGCAGAGCACAGACACGCGCCGCCGGCCGCGCTGCTCGGCCTACGCTCGCATCAACTCTGTCGGGAGATTTCATATGCCAGTGGTCACCACCTGTCCGCTCTGCGGACCGGCCTCGGCGGCCGGACCCGATGCGGGGCCGGCCTGTTCGTGCGCCACGCCCACGCCGCCCACCGTCCGCGAGTTCCGCATCCTCGACACCGGTCGCGGGTGGGGGATCCGCCAGGCCCCGTCCCAGCTCGTGGCGCCGATGATGGGAAGCATCCCGTCGCCTCGTCCCGCGACTGCCACCGTGCGGGTGCAGGATCCCGGCGACGCACGTGGGGCTTCGTCGGCGAGGCCGCTGTCCGGCTACGGCAGCACCCCTCCCGAGCCGCGCCGTCGATCGCCCGTCATCAAGGGCGGCATCCTGGTGGTGGCGTTGTCTGCCCTCGGGATGTTCGCATGGGCAGGGTGGAGCGGCGCCGCCCTCGGCGGCCTCTCCTCGGCGCACACGTTGACTTCCCCGGTGGCGATCGGGGCCCTCACCCAGGTGGCGGCCCCCGGTGCGGACACGATGGTGCGCGCCCTCCAGCCACACCTGACCGCCGGCGCCGTGCCCACCACGCCGTCCGTGGCCGCGGTCTACGGGACCAACAACGTCCCCAAGCTCGTCTTCGTGGCGTCGCCGCCGAAGGGGGGCACTCCGACCACCGCGCAGCTCACCGGCACCGTCAACGCCAGTGACACGCCGTTCGTCGGCGCACCGACGGTCAGTACCGTCGCCGGCCAGCCGTACGTCTGCGGCAAGGCGGGCGCAGTGCACGCCGCGCCCGCTGTGGTGTGCGCGTGGACCGATCCCGCCGCGACGGGAGTCGTCGCCAACCTGAACACCACCGACGTTCCCGCGACCCTGACACTGACCGCCCAGGCGAGGACCGCAGCCGAGCGCTGAGCGCTCGCGGGGTGGTCAGCGACGGCGGCGGCTCAAACGAAGCCCACCAAGCAGCAGGGCGACGGCCAGCACCAAGCCGCCGCCGACCACGACCGGTGCCGGCAGACCGCCCCCGGACCCCGACGAACCTGGGCTGCCGGTCGAGCCGCTGGGCACAACCAGGGCGAACGGGCCGAGTGACGGCGAGGCTGCCTCCTCGGTGGTGGCGCACCCGCTCTGCACCGTTGCCAGAGCGGTCCAGCGGCTGCCGTCGTAGTGCTCGATCACCGGCTGCGTTCCCCCCGTGACCGGCGACGCCAGCGCGACGGTCGCAGGTTTGCCCGCCGCCGGCTGCAGCGCGCTCCCACCGGGACCGGTGGCGACGATCTCGTAGACGTTACCTTCGAGCGTGCCATCCGCCGGTTTGGTCGAGGGTGGCTCGACCGCTTTGATGGTCACGGTCACCGCCGACCCCGGTGGGACCGTGAAGGTACCCGACTCGAAGATCACCTGTGCCTGCGGAGCCGCCTCCGTGGTGTTGACCACCACTGTCGGGAACTGCTGCTGGACGGTGATGACCTTGGTGACCGAAGTCGGGGGCGGGTTGGCTCCCAGCGACTGGTAGGTCACCGGGAGGCAGATGCCGTCGTACAGCGGTGGACCGCCGCCGCCGGCCCGGATCGCCACCAAAGCGGCCAGAGACAACCCGATGACGGCCAGCGCGCCTCGTCGCCTCGTCACCGCCCGGGCCCCGGCCGGCGACCGGTGCGGGCGACGATCACGCCGGCAGGGGGATCATCTGCGGCGTCCCCGTCGCCGCCATCGGGGGCCAGACGGTAACGCTGTGACGCACTCCCTGCCATTGCCAGATGACCGCCGCGGCGCGGGTGTTCTGGCCCAGGCTGCTGCTGCCGCGGGAGAACAGCACGCCGGCCCCGTTGGGGAGGGAGCCCGGCGGCATGTCGAGGGCGCTTGCCGCCGCGGCGATCGCCTTCGCGGTCAGCGATGTCGCCCGGGGCAACACGTCGTGGAACAGCGCCCATGCGGCAGAGAACCCGGCCAGGCCCTCCTCGGTGGGGGCGCCCCCCGTGCTCTGCTTCCACGCGCTGGCGAACCGCTCGTACGTGGTCCGCGCATCGGGTGTCAGCACCTGGGGGTTGAACCCCTGGGTCGGCCGGTCGGAGGCGAAGACACCGATCGCCGCCGTCCCCAGCTCGGCGCCGAAATCGGGCCCGCACTCCGCCATCGTCGACCCGATCAGGGCGCCCACGTGGAGGTGTGCGGCGAGCATGGCGCGTCGGAAGGCAACGCCGTCCTCGATGTACGACGCGAGGATCAGGATGTCGGGACGCGCCGCGGCGACGGTCGCGAGCACCGGTGCGAAGGCTGGGCTGTAGGCGTTGTACGTGGTGTACGAGACCACGTCCATTCCCAGCGCGCGGGCGCTCGCCACCGCGCTGTCGGCCACCGAGTGTCCGTACCCGTCGTCCTCGAGCACCACCGACACGCGCGTGGCGGCGGGGGTCAGGTGCAGTCGCGGGGCCAGCACCGTGGCCGCGAACGTGGCCGAGTTGGTGCCCAGGTTGGTGCCGCTGGCACCGACGCGGAACACCCCGGGGAGGCCTCGCCCGGTGACCTGGTCGGCCACCGCTCCGGCCTCCCAGTAGGTCAGCCCGGCGGCCGCGGCGGCGGCGCTGGCGGGAACCGACAGCGCGGACGAGTAGGTGCCGAGCACCACTGAGACACCGTCCGCCTTGAGGCTCCGGACCTGCGCGGGAGCGTCTGCGGGGTTGTCGAGCTCGCGCGCGTCGAGCTGGACGGGCACGCCGTTGACGCCACCGTCGAGGTTGGTCATGTCGCGGGCGATCTCGACGCCCTGGTACTCCTGCTGCGCCAGCGGCGACATCACCCCGGTGAGGGGGAAGAGGGCGCCCACGCGGATCACCCGCGCGGCCGAGGTGGGCGCGGCGAACGCCGCCAGGCAGGCGAGGGTGACCACCAGCGGGAGGACGATGCGGCGAAACATGCCGCCATGATCCCCCAAGTGACCGTGGGATTGGCGGCCGGTCAGGCTCCCGTCGCGAACGCCGGGGCCGCGACCGGGACGGCGCCGCCGCCGTCGTCCCCGCCGCTGAACAGCCCCGCGAGCTGCCCCGCGGCACCCATGGCAGCCTCGAGCTGGGTGTTGTCGAACGGGCGATGGGCGAGCCGCTCGCAGACCAGCACAGCCAGGACCTCGCTGCCCTCAATCACCGGCACCAGCAGGGTGGACGTCACCG
>JALYTM010000096.1 GCA_030854305.1 Candidatus Dormiibacterota bacterium | reverse complement strand
GGCCGATGTGCGCGAGCGCATCGGCCAGCCAGAAGGAGCAGAGGAGAAAGGCACCCTCGGACCCGCCCACGCCGTCCTTGGTCACGCCGAGGTCGTAGCGCCGTACCAGCGCGCCGTTGCCGAGTCGCTCGGCCACCGCATCAATGGTGCTCCGCAGCCGTGGGTCGCCGTCGGGGAGGAGGCGGAGCTGCGCCATGCGCAGCAGGGCAGCGTCGAGGGCGTCACCGTCGAGCGTCTGGGTGAAGCTGTCGACGTTGTCGGAGTAGCCACGGCCGGTGACGGTGCGATGGATCAGTCGGCGCGCTGCGCGCCAGCGCGGCTGGTCGCACGGCAGGGGAAAACGCTGCGCGATGCGCAGTCCGCGATCCACCGCCACCCAGCACATCATGGTGCTGTAGGTGTAGTGCCGGTCCTCGCCGCGCGCCTCCCAGATGGAGGCGTCGGGTAGCTGCCACCTGTCGATGGCCAGCTCCACCACCGACCGCAGCTCGCGCCACAGGGCGGGTCTGATCACCCCCCCGAACCGGGCGTACAGGTAGGCGCTGTCGAGAAGCTCGCCGTAGACGTCCAGCTGCAGCTGATGGACGGCCGCATTGCCGATGCGCACCGGCTTGGAGTCCCGATAGCCGCTGAGGTGCCGGAGCTCCTGCTCGTCGGCGCGCGGATCGCCGTCGAGCGTGTACAGGTTGGCCACCTCGTGGCCGCGCCGCCCCAGGCCGATCCGCATCAGCCAATCGAAGAACGCGTGCGCCTCGCTGACCATGCCCACCTGGAAGAACGCGTACAGGGTGAAGGAGGCGTCGCGGAGCCACGTGAACCGGTAGTCCCAGTTGCGTCCGCCCCCGATCTCCTCAGGCAGGCTGGTGGTGGGCGCGGCAATGATCGCCCCCGTCGGCGTGTAGGTCATCAGCTTGAGTGCCAGCGCGGAACGCACCACCGGGTCCTGGAACGGGCCGTCGTAGTCGCAGCGGTCGATCCAGCGCCACCAGTAGTCCTGGGTCTGGCGCATCAGGGTGCGCGCGTCGTCGACGCTCCACGACAGCCGGTGGCTGGAACAGCGACCTCGGTGGTCGCTGGCGAGGCCGAGTGCGACGACGTCGCCGGCCTTCATTCGCCACCGGGTGGTCGCGCCCGTGAACGGCACGCTGCTGTGCAGGCAGATGTGCAGCTCGGCACTGTCGCCGTGGAAGACCCGGCCCTCGGCGATGAAGGGCACGCCACCGGTGGCGTAGTCGGGAGCGGGCCGCACCTGGTGTCGCATGGTCACCGCCCCGGTGAGGCATTCGACGATGCGCACCACCCGGGGCTGACGGTGACGGCGCGCGTGCTGCACCTCGGTGACCTCGTCGATCGGCATGAAGTCGCTGACCAGCACGCTCCCGCCCTGCAACGAGAACAGGGTCTCGAGGATGTTGCTGCGGTCGCGGTAGTGCTGGACGGCGCGGTACGGCTCCGCGGGCGCCACCTGCCAGTGGCCGCCGCGTCGCGCATCCAGGATGCGTCCGAACACGGAGGCGTGGTCGAAGCGCGGCAGGCAGAGCCAGTCGATGCTTCCGTCGGAACCCACCAGCGCGGCGCTGCGGCAGTCGCCGATCAGCCCGTAGGCGGCGATCGGCAGGTAGCCGTCGACGCGCTCGAAGCCGAGAGTCACCCCCGCTTCTTCCACACCGGCCAGCGACGTCGCAGCGGTTCGACTCCCAGCAGGCGAGCCGCGCCGGAGAAGTCCTCGCGGGCGGCGCGCCGGTCCCCTGTCATCCACAACAGCGCACCGCGGTTGTAGACGGCGGCCGGGTCGTCGGCGTCGAGTGTCACGGCGCGGGATGCGTGTGCCAGCGCGCTGACGACGTCACCGCGCCGTCCCTCGATGGCGGACATGGTGGTGTGGGCACTCGCGGAGCCGGGCGCGAGCTCCAGCGCGCGCCGCGCCGCATCCAGCGCGGCGGTGTCGTCGCCGCGGCTGGAGAGCACGGATGCGAGCAGCACCAGTGGCTCGGCCTCGTCCGACTGCTCCTTGACGAAGCCCTGCGCACGCTGCGCAGCGTCGGGAGCGTCAATCGTGAAACCCCATCGCGACATCATTCGCTGCTGGCTGCGCTGGTGCAGAGGGATGCGCAGACGCTGAGCGTCTGCGGGGAGGCGGTGAGCGCGGCCGCCTGTGTCGCCGACGACCTCACCGGCACCGCTGTCCACCGCGGCAGTGTACCGGCCGAATCGGGGTCGGTCCTCAGTACTGGTCCTCGGGCCGGATGTCGTCGTCGTCGGCATCATCGGCATCCGCCGTGCCCGCAGCCACGGCAGGCTCGAACTCGTCGTCCAGCTCCTGCATGCCGGCGAGCTCGCCGTGGCCATCGGCAGCCTGCTCGGCGGTGAGCTCGTCGTCGCTGTCCCCGTCGCCGAAGGTCTCGTCACCGACACCACGGTCAGCGAGCAGCGACTCCTTGGCGTAGGGACGGAAGTCGTCACGGCGGATGTTGCGGGAGATCGGGAACGACGACTTGCGCGAGTTCTCCGGGGCCTGGTGCGTCTCCCGGACGATGATCTCGATGCGGTCGTCCTCGACGCGCGCGACCGCCGCCGCGTACCGGTTGCCGGTCTCCAGCAGCGGACGGAGACGGTGGCTGAGCTTGGACTCGACGGCGCCGAGCGCAATTCCCCGCGACGTCTCAGCGAGCAGCTGGCCGCCGACGGCGATCAGCCGGACGGTGTCCCCGGGCGCCACCGCCGCCGGCACGCCGTCGCGGGGCGGGGTGAGCACGGTGCGACCGCTCTTGCCCGGCTCCTCACTGAACAGCTCGACATCGATGAAACCCGCCGACGCGGCCGGACGGGTCTCCGCGTCGAGCAGCGCGGCCACGCGGCGCACCTGCTTCTGGGCGATCAGGTTGAGCGAGTTCAGCTCGAGCGCAGCCTGGTACGAGCCGAGCGACTCGCGCAAACGGCCCAGCTCACTCTGCGCCTTGCCGAGTCGGTTGTACGACTCCTCGTCGGGCCCATGCCGCTCCACCAGAACCTGGTTGATGGCGATGGCGTCGCTCCATCGACTCTCGAGGGCGGCCGCGATTGCCTCCTCGACGAACAACGAGCGAGGCTTGACGCGTTCCGTGTCGGCCAAAAGAAGGATCCCCCAAAGGTGCCCAAGCGGGTTCGCTATGATACCGGCTCAGTGCGCCGCATCTGTCCGGTCCGCCCGTCATGACGCGCATCATTGCGATTGCGAACCAGAAGGGTGGAGTCGGCAAGACCACCACTGCGGTCAATCTCGCCGCCGCGCTGGCCGAGAAAGGTGAACGCGTCCTCGCGGTCGACCTCGACCCTCAGGGTCATCTCACCATCAACATGGGATGTCGCCGTCCCGACGACCTCGAGACCTCGGTGTACAACCTGCTCACCGACCACCGCGTGGCGGTCACCGACGTGCGTCTCCACAGCGACCCCATGAACCTCGACTTCCTGCCCGCCAACATCGAGCTGAGCGGTGCCGAGCTGCAGCTGGTCACGGAGTTCGGGCGCGAGTCGGTTCTCCAGGACAAGCTGGCTCCGTTGCTCGACGAGTACGACTACGTGGTCATCGACTGCCCGCCGTCGTTGGGTCTGCTCTGCGTCAACGCACTGGTGGCGTCGACAGACGTGATCATCCCGCTGCAGTGCGAGTACTTCGGGATGAAGGGCATGCAGCAGCTGCAGCGCACCATCGACCGCGTCCGCGCCAAGCTGAACCCCGGCCTGCGAATCGCGGGCATCCTGCCGACCATCTACAAGTCGCGCACGCTGCACAGCCAGGAGGTCCTCGAGCTGGTGCGCGAGCGCTACGGCAGCGAGGTTTTCCCGATCACCGTCGACGCCTCGATCCGCTTCGCGGAGACGCCCCTCGCCGGACAGTCGATCCTTCAGTACGCCAGCAGCTCGCCGGGCGCGCGCGCCTACCGGGCCCTGGCGGCCGCCGTGATCGCGCAGAACAGCGTGGTCGAGGAGGCTGTCGACGAAGAGACGGTGATCGGCATCGACGCTCGCACCGGGACCGCTCGGGGGTGATGAAGGGCTTTCGCCGAGCTCAGCTTCGCGGGTCCGACGAGCTGTTCCGAACCACCGACGGAGTCCCCATCCCGCAGCAGGAGGTCATGCCGGTCGAGGTCTCCGAGGTGCGAACGGTCCCGGCGGCGCCTCATCACGACCAGCGCTCGGTACGGTTGAGCAACGGTGACATCGAGCTGCTGGCCGATGCCGTCCAGCACATGAAGTTCCCCCACCAGCAGAGCGGCCGGCCCTCGATGGAGCGGTTCGAGCAGCTCGAGGCGCTGCGCCAGAAGCTGCTCGCCTCGCTCTGACCGGCGTCCGGTTGACTTTATTGATCGGTCGATCAATAATCTGAGTATGGCCACCTCCGCTCTCCCCGCCCGCAGCCGCCACACCGCCGAGGATCGCCGCGAGGAGCTGATCGCGGCGGCGTTGCGCGAGTTCGCGGAGCACGGCTACCACGGCGCCAGCACGGCGGCCATCGCCCGGCGTGCGGGGATCTCGCAGCCGTACATCTACGCGCTGTTCCCGAGCAAGCAGGCCCTGTTCGTGGCCGTCCACGACCGCGTGTTCAGCGACCTCCAGGTCAGCTTTGCCAAGGCGGCGAAGGGAGCCACACCGCACGAACGCCTCGAATCAATGGGCCTTCTCTACCCGGCGCTGATCGCCGACCGCTACTCGCTTCTGGTGCAGTTGCAGTCGTACGCCACCAGCGAGCCGGTGGTGCGCGAGCACGTCGCGCTCCGATACCGCGAGCTGTTCGACCTGGTCGAGCGCCTCTCCGGTGCGCCTCGCGCCGCGGTCTCCATGTTCTTCGCCTGCGGCATGCTTGCCAACGTGACCACCGCCCTCGGCCTCTCGGAGATCTGCGATCCGCTCTTCGCGGGACACGGCGAGGGTGGCGTGGCCGGCGTCCGCTGATTTTTTTTACGCCTTGGATTGATCGGTTCATCAATAAGGAGGAGATCCTCGTGACAACGCGACGCACTGGATGGACACTGGCGCTGGTGTCCGCGGCCCTGTTCATGGTCACGCTCGACAACCTGGTGGTGACCACCGCGCTGCCGAGCATCCATCGTGACCTCGGTGGCGGTATCGACAGCCTCGAATGGACCGTCAACGCCTACACGCTGAGCTTTGCCGTGCTCCTGCTGACGGGAGCGGCCCTCGGCGACCGCTTCGGACGCCGCCGCATGTTCGGCATCGGCCTGACCCTGTTCACCCTCGGCTCGGCGGCGGCGGCACTGGCGCCGTCGATCGGAGGGCTGATCGTCGCCCGCGCGTTCCAAGGTGTCGGAGGCGCGATGGTGACCCCACTCACGCTGACCCTGCTGTCTGATGCCTTCCCAGCCGGCCGTCGCGGCGTGGCGCTGGGGATCTGGTCGGGCATCAGCGGGCTCGGGGTCGCGCTCGGCCCGGTCGTTGGCGGCGCGGTGGTCAATGGCTTCTCGTGGCACTGGATCTTCTGGCTCAACGTGCCCATCGGCCTGGCCGTGATTCCGCTGGCGCGGCTGCGCCTCGCCGAGAGCTTCGGCCCGGCAGGTCACCTCGACCTCCCCGGCGTGGGGCTGGTCAGCACCGGCCTCTTCGGCATCGTCTTCGGCCTGGTTCGCGCCAACGCCCTGGGCTGGGCCAGCGCCACTGTGCTCACCTGCCTGCTCGGCGGCGCCGCGCTGTTGTTGACATTCGCCGCCTGGGAGACGCGGACGGCCACCCCGATGCTGCCCATGCGCTTCTTCCGCAGCCGTGCGTTCTCGGCCACCAACGCGGTGTCGCTGGCGATGTACTTCGGGATGTTCGGGTCGATCTTCCTGCTCGCCCAGTTCTTCCAGGTGGTTCAGCACTACTCGCCGCTGCAGGCCGGGCTGCGCACCCTCCCGTGGACAGGCATGCCCATCATCGTGGCCCCGATTGCCGGCATCCTCTCGGACCGGTTCGGGAGCCGGCCGTTCATGGTCGGCGGGCTGGCGTTGCAGGCCGCTGCTCTGGCGTGGCTCGACGGCAACCTCGGTGCGGCCACGCCCTACACGTCGATGATCGGGCCCTTCGTGCTCGCGGGCGCGGGGATGGCGATGGTCTTCGCGCCGGCCGCCAACGCCGTGCTCTCATCGGTTCGCGACCACGAGGTCGGGCAGGCCTCGGGCGCGACCAACGCCATCCGCGAGGTGGGAGGGGTCCTCGGCATCGCCGTCCTGGCGTCGGTGTTCACCACCGCGGGCGGCTACGGGTCGTCACTGCAGTTCGTGGCCGGCCTGCACCCGGCGGTACTGGTCGGCGCGGCGGTGCTCGCGGCCGGCGCCATCGCTGGGCTGCTGGTCCCCCCGCTCCGTCAGGGCGGCACCGCCGGCGAGCGGCTTCCGGTCGAGCGGGCGC
>JALYTM010000095.1 GCA_030854305.1 Candidatus Dormiibacterota bacterium | reverse complement strand
GCTTGTGGCCGACCATGGTCTCGGTGATGAACACGGGCACGTGCTTGCGTCCGTCGTGCACCGCGATGGTGTGGCCGACCATGTCCGGGAACACGTCGCTGCGTCGCGACCAGGTCTTGATGATCCGCTTCTCGCGGCTGGCGTTGAGCTGCTGCACCTTGCGGAGCAGGTGGTCGTCGCAGAACGGACCTTTCTTGAGTGAACGACTCATCTTTCTCTACTTCTTCCGGCGCCGCACGATCATGGGATCGGTCGACTTGTTGTGACGGGTGCGATAGCCGAGTGCCGGCTTGCCCCAGGGGGTCTGCGGATGGCCGCCGGCGCCGCTTCGGCCCTCACCACCGCCATGGGGATGGTCGAAGGGGTTCATGGTCATTCCGCGCACCGACGGGCGCCATCCGCGCCAGCGCGACTTGCCCGCCTTGCCCACGGTCTCGTTCTCGTGGTCGACGTTGCCGACCTGGCCGATGGTGGCCGAGCAGCGGACGTCGACGCGGCGCATCTCGCCGCTCGGCATGCGCAGAGTGGCGAGGCCCCCGTCGCGCGCGAGCAGCTGTGCGGCACCGCCGGCGCTGCGTACCAGCTGGCCGCCCCGGCCGAGCTTCAGCTCGATGTTGTGAATGGTGGTACCGAGGGGCATGTTGGCCAGCGGCATGGCGTTGCCGGGCTTGACCTCGCTCTTGGGGCCCGAGGTCACCGTGTCGCCCACGGCCAGGCCGAGGGGGGCGAGGATGTACCGCTTCTCGCCGTCCACGTAGAAGATCAGGGCGATCCGCGCCGAACGGTTGGGGTCGTACTCGATGGCGGCGACCCGTCCGGGCACGTCGAACTTGTTCCGCTTGAAGTCGATGATGCGGTACAGCTTCTTGTGGCCGCCGCCGCGGTGACGAACGGTGATGCTGCCGGTGTTGTTGCGGCCGCTGTGCTTGGGCAGGTGCTGGGTCAGCGCCTTCTCGGGCCGCTTCTTGGTGACCTCCTCGAAGGTGCTCACCGACATGAAGCGGCGTCCCGGGCTGGTCGGCTTGTAGCGCTTGATGGGCATCCCTACACCCCCTCGAAGAGGCCGTCGATCTTCTGACCCGGGGCCAGCGTGACGACCGCCTTCTTCCAGTTCGGGCTGTGGCCGACGACCCGGGCACGTCCGCGCGAGCGCCGGCGGGTCTTGCCGGCGACGTTCTGGGTGTTGACGCGCACCACTGTGATCTTCTGGGCGGCGAACAGCTCCTCGACCGCGCGGCCGATCTCGATCTTGGTCGCCCAGGGCGCACACCGGAAGGCGTAGCGCCCAACTGCCATGGCGCCGTATGACTTCTCGCTCACCACCGGGCCCAGGACCGCCTGCTCGGCGGTGCGTCCGATGCTCATGACCACGCCTCGACGACGTGGTCGATGGCGTCGCGCGTGATCAGCACGGTGTCGGCGATCAGCAGGTCGCGAACCGACAGGTTGGCGGCGAGGATCACGCGCACCTCGGTGAGGTTGCGCGCGCTGCGCTCGAGGCCCTCGTTGTGCGACCCCAGCACGATCAGCGACTTGGCACCCGCCTCGATGCCGGCGAGCAGCTCGACCACGGCCTTGGTGCGTGGGGCGTCGATGGTGAAGCTCTCCAACACTGTGATGTGGCCGTCCTGCGCCTGGGCGGCGAGAGCACTGCGCAGCGCCAGCCGGCGCTGCTTGCGCGGCATCTCCTGGCGGTAGCTGCGTGGTGTGGGGCCGAACACGATGCCGCCACCGGTCCACTGAGGGGAGCGGATCGACCCCTGACGGGCGCGACCGGTGCCCTTCTGGCGCCACGGCTTCTTGCCGCCACCGCGCACCTCGGTGCGGGTCTTGGTGTCGTGCGTGCCCTGACGGGCGTTGGCGAGCTGACGCAGCAACGCCTGGTGCATGACCGCGGTGTGCACCGGTCCGCCGAAGATGGACTCGGCCAGCTCCAGCTCACCGGTGGACGCGCCGGTCTGGTCGACGATCTTGACGGTCGCCACTAGAAGGTCTCCTCACGATCGCTCGGACGGATCAGCACCACGCTGTTCCTGTGTCCGGGGACGGAACCCTTGACCAGCAGCAGGTTTCGCTCGGCATCCACGCGAACCACCTCGAGGTGGCGGACGGTGCGGCGCACGTTGCCGTACTGGCCCGACATCTTGACGCCCTTGAAGGTGCGCGCCGCGTCGACCGAGCCGATCGACCCCGGCTGGCGAGTGTTCATCGACCCATGGCTGACCGGTCCGCGCGAGAAGTTGTGCCGCTTGACCGTGCCGGAGAAGCCCTTGCCCTGGCTGACGCCGCTGACGTCGACCAGCTGGCCGGCGGTGAACATGTCGACCTGCAGGCGAGTGCCCAGCTCGACGTCACCGGCGTCACGCAGCTCGACCAGCTTGCGCAGCGGCTGCACACCGGCGCGCCGAAAGTGCCCGGAGAGGGGCTTGTTGACACGACGCGGCCGTTGCTCGCCGAAGCCGATCTGCACTCCCTCGTAGCCATCAGTCGCGGTGGTCTTGCGCTGCACCACGTGGCAGGACTCCGACTCCAGCACGGTCACCGGGACCACCGTCCCTCGCTCCGTGAAGATCTGGGTCATGCCCACCTTGCGGGCCAGCAGTCCCTTAGCCACGCTGGTCTCCCAGCTTGATCTCGATGTTGACACCGCTGGGCATGTTGAGACGCATCAGCGCGTCGACCACCTTGGGGTTGGGGTCGAGGATGTCGAGGATCCGCTTGTGAGTGCGCATCTCGAACTGCTCGCGAGAGTCCTTGTCGATGAACGGCCCGCGCACAACGGTGTACTTGTTGATGGTGGTGGGCAGCGGAACCGGCCCGGCCACGCGGGTGCCTGTCCTCGTCGCCGTGTCGACGATTTTCGACGCGGCCTGGTCCAGGACCCTGTGGTCGTACGCCTTAAGGCGGATGCGAATCTTCTGTGCCATGAGATCTGACCGGTTCCTCTGCCCTGACGAACTACTTGTCGATGCTGGTGACGGTGCCGGCACCGACGGTGCGGCCACCCTCGCGGATGGCGAAGCGCATGCTGTCCTCGACGGCGATCGGGGTGATCAACTCGATCCCCATCTCCACGTTGTCACCGGGCATGCACATCTCCTGGCCCTCGGGCAGGCTGATGGTGCCGGTGACGTCGGTGGTGCGGATGTAGAACTGGGGACGATAGCCGTTGAAGAACGGGGTGTGGCGTCCACCCTCGTCCTTGCCGAGCACGTACACCTGGGCCTTGAACTTGGTGTGCGGCGTGATTGTGCCGGGCTTGGCGAGAACTTGGCCGCGCTCGACATCTTCGCGCTTGACGCCGCGGATCAGGCAGCCCACGTTCATGCCGGCCTCGCCGGTGTCGAGCAGCTTGTGGAACATCTCCACGCCGGTGACGACCGTCTTGGAGGTGTCCTTGATGCCGACGATTTCGACGGCCTCGTTGACCTTGACGACACCGCGCTCGATGCGACCCGTAACCACGGTGCCGCGGCCTTCGATCGAGAACACGTCCTCGATGGGCATCATGAACGGCTTGTCGATGGGACGCTCGGGCACCGGGATGTAGCTGTCGACGGCATCCATCAGCTTGACGATGCCCTCGGTGGCTTCCTTGTCGCCCTCCAGCGCCTTGAGCGCGCTGACACGGACGATTGGTGTGTCGTCGCCGGGGAAGTTGTTCTTGCTGAGCAGCTCGCGGACCTCGAGCTCGACGAGCTCGAGCAGCTCCTCATCATCGACCTGGTCGACCTTGTTGAGCGCCACCACGATGTAGGGCACGCCGACCTGGCGCGCCAGCAGGATGTGCTCGCGGGTCTGGGGCATGGGGCCGTCGGTGGCCGCGACCACCAGGATCGCGCCGTCCATCTGAGCCGCGCCGGTGATCATGTTCTTGATGTAGTCGGCGTGCCCGGGGCAGTCGACGTGCGCGTAATGGCGGTGCTCGGTCTCGTACTCGACGTGGGCGGTGGCGATGGTGATGCCTCGCGCCTTCTCCTCGGGGGCGTTGTCGATCGAGTCGAACGACCGGAACTCGGCGCCGCCCTTCTCCGCGAGCACCTTGGTGATCGCCGCGGTGAGCGTCGTTTTCCCGTGGTCGATGTGGCCGATGGTGCCGACGTTGACGTGGGGCTTGGTGCTCGAGTACTTCTTCTTGGCCATCTCTGCCTTCGTTCTCCGCTTTTCTGCTGATCTTTTCTGGTTATGACTTGGACTTGGCGACGATCTCTTCCGCGAGAGCGTGGGGAAGAGCCTGGTAGTGGTCGAACTCCATCGAGTAGGTCGCGCGCCCCTGGGTCATGCTGCGCAGCTCTGTCGAGTACCCGAACATGTTGGCCAGCGGCACATGAGCGTGAACCATCTGCGAGTTGCCGCGCCCTTCCATCCCCAAGATGGTGCCGCGACGGCCGCTGAGGTTGCCCATGACGTCACCCATGTACTCCTCGGGCATGGTCACATCGACCTTCATGATCGGCTCGAGCAGCACCGGCCTGGCCTTGCGCATGCCGTCCTTGAAGCCCATCGACCCGGCGATCGAGAACGCCTGCTCGTTGGAGTCGACGTCGTGGTACGAGCCGTCGACGAGGGTGACCTTGACGTCGACGACGGGGTACCCGGCGATGACACCGTTGGTGAGGGTCTCCTCGATGCCGCGTCCGGTCGGCGTGATGTACTCCTTGGGGATGGAGCCGCCGACGATCCTGTTGACGAACTCGTATCCGTTGCCCGGCTCGTTGGGCTCCAGCTCCAGCTCGACGTGACCGTACTGGCCGCGACCGCCCGACTGGCGAACGAAGCGGCCGGTGCCGTGCGCGGGAACGCTGATCGTCTCGCGGTAGGCGACCTGCGGCTTGCCGACATTGGCGTCGACCTTGAATTCGCGGAGCATGCGGTCGACGATGATCTCGAGATGGAGCTCGCCCATGCCGCTGATGATCGTCTGGCCGGTCTCGTCGTCTGAGCGAACCCGGAAGGTCGGGTCCTCCTCCGCGAGCTTCTGAAGGGCCACGCCCATCTTGTCCTGGTCGGCCTTGGTCTTGGGCTCGACGGCGACCGAGATGACCGGCTCGGGGAAGGTGATGTTCTCGAGAATGATCGGCTCGCGCTCGTCGGACAGCGTGTCACCGGTGGTGGTCTTGCGCAGCCCGATGGCCGCGGCGATGTCGCCCGAGCGGACCTCCTCGATCTCCTCGCGGTGGTTGGCGTGCATCTGCAGAATGCGGCTGACGCGCTCGCGCTCGCCCTTGGTGGCGTTGTAGACGTAGCTGCCGCTGCGCAGCACCCCGCTGTAGACCCGGAAGAAGGTGAGCTTGCCGACAAAGGGGTCGGTGGCGATCTTGAAGGCGAGGGCCGCGAACGGCTCGTCGTCGCTGGCGGTCCGATGGCCGGTCTGGTCGTCGTTGACGATGCCCTCGATGGGCGGCTTGTCGAGCGGCGACGGCAGGAAGTCGACCACGGCGTCGAGCATGGGCTGGACGCCCTTGTTCTTCAGCGCGCTGCCGCACAGGACCGGGACCAGCGTGGTGGCCACCGTGCCGGTGCGAAGGCCGCGAAGGATGTCCGCGGGAGTGAGCGTCTCGCCGTCCAGGTACTTGAGCATGACCACGTCGTCGGCCTCGGCGACGGCCTCGAGGAGGAGGTGGCGGTACTCGGCGACCCGCTCCCTCATGTCGGCCGGGATCTCGCTCCGGCTGCTGGTGGTGCCGAGGTCGTCGGTGTAGATGATCGCCTCCTCGCGGACGAGGTCGACCATGCCCTTGAAGTCGTTCTCGCTGCCGATGGGCAGCTGCACACACACAGGGTTGGCGCCGAGGCGCTTGCGGATGCTGTCGACCGATCCGTAGAAGTCGGCGCCCACCCGGTCCATCTTGTTGATGAAGCAGAGGCGGGGCACGTTGTAGTGGTCGGCCTGGCGCCAGACGGTCTCGGACTGGGGCTCGACCCCGGAGACGGCGTCGAAAACGGCCACCGCGCCATCGAGAACCCGGAGGCTGCGCTCCACCTCGACTGTGAAGTCCACGTGCCCGGGCGTATCGATGATATTGATGCGATTGCCGCGCCACTGCGCCGCCGTGGCGGCCGAGGTGATGGTGATGCCGCGCTCCTGCTCCTGGATCATCCAGTCCATCGTTGCGGCACCCTCGTGCACCTCCCCCATCTTGTGGATGCGGCCGGTGTAGAAGAGGATGCGCTCGGTGGTGGTGGTCTTGCCCGCGTCGATGTGGGCCATGATCCCGATGTTGCGGGTCTTCTCGAGCGGGAATGCGCGGGTTGCGACTGCCACGACTAGTACCGGAAGTGCGAGAACGCTTTGTTGCTCTCGGCCATCTTGTGGGTGTCCTCGCGCCGCTTGATCGAGGCGCCGACGCCGTTGGCGGCGTCCATCAACTCGGAGGCGAGGTTGTCGGCCATGCTGCGG
>JALYTM010000094.1 GCA_030854305.1 Candidatus Dormiibacterota bacterium | reverse complement strand
GCGCTGGACCGGGGTTCGCTGACCGAGACCGTGCGTACGCACACCGGTTCGCCACCGCCGCCCGTGCCGCGGGCGTACGCCACGTCATCTATCTCGGCGGCCTCTATCCGCGCGGGCCGGTGCTCAGCCAGCACCTCGCCAGTCGCCGCGAGGTCGGCGAGATCCTCCAGAGCGAATGCGGAGGGCTGCACGTGCGCGCCGGAATCATCATCGGTTCCGGGAGTGCATCGTTCGAGATCATGCGCGACCTGGTGACACATCTGCCGGCCATGATCACCCCGCGCTGGGTGGGTAACCGTTGTCAGGCCATCGAGCTCTCTGATGCCCTCGAAGCGTTGGTGGGAGCGGTCGACGTACCCGGCAACCGTCAGGTCGACCTGGTCGGTCCCGAGGTGCTCACCTACCGCCAGATGCTCGAGCACATGGCGCGCGCGCTGGGACTGCGCCGCCGGCTGGTCATCGTCGTGCCCGTGCTGACCCCAGGCCTTTCTGCGCGCTGGTTGCGCTTCGTGACCTCAGTGTCATTGCCAGTGGCGCGGGCGTTGGTGGAAAGCCTCCGGCATGACGCGATCGCCGACGGAACCAATCTCTGCGCTGAAGTGGGGATTGAGCCGTGCGGCTTCGACCGGGCATTGCGACGAGCGCTCGTCAACCGTCCCCGCATCGTCGATACAACCGTCGAAAGTGGCTGGGACGGGCGTCGCCGCAACCTCACGCAACGGTTTCAGTTGAGCGCCGCGACGGATTGCGATGAGGCATTGCTCGCCCGTGTCGACTGCGAGTTGCGGACGCTGACCGCGTGGGCCGGCCTTCGCATGCTCCACTGGCGTGGCGACGATCTCCGCCTGGCTGGATGGTCGGTGCTCCGTCTCGGTCCGCCGCGATACGCCGCAGGCATTCATCAGCGCAGCATTGAGGGCGGATGGCTCGCCGCCGACGCCGGCGGGGTGTTGTGGTTCTCCTGCGAGCAGGGGCAGCAGGGGCCGGTGATCGCTGCGAGGTTGTCGGGATACGTGCCCCGGCTCCGTCGCACGGCATACCTCCTCGTTCAAGAGCGAATGCATCGCGCACTTGTCAGGTCGGCGATCCGGCGTACGCTGTCGGCCGGTATCCGGCGCGGCGAGTGATCACACCACCAACGTGGGGCTACGGAAAGTTCGTGCTCGGCTGCGGTACATTCGGCGGGATTGGCGGAAGCCCCAAACTCGTGGGTTGTGGGTTGGACGAGCGGTCGGCGTTCGCGACCATGGACGAAGCGATCGGTTTGGGCATGACTCTGTTCGACACTGCGGAGCGTTACGCCGGCGGTGCGAGCGAGATGATGATCGGTCGTTGGCTGGCCGAGCGCGACTCGGCCGTCACCGACCGAGTTCGTGTCATCACCAAGGTTGCCCCGCCGTACGTCGACGGGCCAAAAGGCCGCTTCGACGCCGCGTTTCTCGAAGGGAAATTCGAGGGCAGCCTGCAGCGACTTGGCGTCGACACCGTCGAGTTCCTGCTCACCCATGCGCCCGATGACGGAACACCGATCGAGGAGACTCTCGAGGGGCTCGACGCGCTTCGCGCCAGCGGCCGCTGCCGTTACGTGGGCGCGTGCAACGTCGATGCCGGCCAGCTAACGGCCGCGCTGGACGCGGCCGAACGCATCGGCATCGGCGGCTACACAGTCGTGCAGAACGCGTACAGCCTGCTGGCTCCCCACGACGACCGAGCCGTGCGGTCGATCTGTGCCGAGCGCGGTCCGGCGTTCACATCGTCCTCGCCCCTGGCCGGCGGTGCGTTGACCGGGAAGTACCGACGCGATGTCACCCCACCCCCAGAGTCCCGCATGGCGCTGCGTCCCGACGGGGTCGATGAGCTGCTCACCCCCGCCGTCTACGACGCCATCGATCGACTCCGCTCTGATGCGGAGCGCCGACACGGAATCGAATGCGGCTCCCTTGCCCTCGCTTGGCTGTTGCACCATCGGGAGGTGACCGCCGTTGTCACCGGTCCTGCCCGTGGATCGCCACACCTGGCCCTGGCCGCCCGAGCCGTCGACGTCGTTCTGCCGGACTCGGACTTCGCCGAGATCGAATCCTAGTTCGCGTCCGCCGCCGCCGGCCACTAACTAACACGCCGCCCCGCTGTTCCCGCGAACTGTAGGGCGCTCGGCCACCTGATCCCGACGAGTTCAGTCCAACGAGTATTCCGAGTACTGGCTCCGGAAGCCGGCCCGCCGCCCGATCCAGGCGCCGAGCGCCACGGCCGGCATCGTCAACACCCTGCCCGGGCGGGACGCGAGGCCGAACTCCCTTCGGTGCGCCTGGGCCAACACGGCGAGCTGAAGGGGGTTGCGGGGCAGTCCTTTCCGGTTGGCCTTGCCGTCGCGGGCGAGTCCACAGAAGGTCTCGAAGAAGTCCTCGCTCCGAAGCGCCGGCGTGAGGCGGACGATGACGTGCGACTCCTCCTCTCCGGCTTGCCCCCAAGAGTGCGGTATCCCGGGTGACACTGAGCGTTCGCCGCCAGCCTCGACACGCTCGCGGCGATCGCCAACTCGGAGATCGACCGCACCGGACTCCACTCGGAAATCCTCCCGCTGGTGAGGATGAACGTGCGGGGCGGCGACCACAGCGCCTTTCGACAGGTGTAGATCGAACTCTGCGAACTCACCGCTTGTGGAGGCAGAAGTGTGCCGCCAGACGAAACGCTCACCGCTGACCGGATTCACCATCTCCGCTCCGACCCGTGTCATTGAATCGTCTCCTGGTGATCGACCTCATCGACCGGCAAACGCTACAGCGCACCCGAGCCGCTCAACGGAGCCGGCAGCACGGACACCTCCACGCCCGAGGGCTGACTACGGGAGCGGACAATGTGTTGTGTCGCCGGCTTGAAATCCTCCGGCTTGGCAGTGGGGATGTTCACGAAGGTTTGTGGATTGCGATCGATGAGGGGAAACCAACTGCTCTGCACTTGCACCATGACCCGGTGGCCGCGACGAAACACGTGATTCACATCGGGCATCGTGAAATGTACCGCCTCGACGTTCCCGGGCACAAATGGCTCGGGGTGCTCGAAGCTGTTCCGGAACTTCCCCCGAAACGGCCAGCCGCGTACGAGCTGCTGGTACCCCGCCAGGGTCCCCGCCGGCGGCCCCACGTCCGTGGTGTCCTCCGCGCCGCCTGCCGGGTCGCTGCGGTCCGGCGGATAGACATCAATCAACTTCACCACCCAGTCGGAGTCCGTCCCGGTGGTGGAGACGAACAGCTTCGGTGACACCGGACCGGCCAGCGTGAGGTCCTCATCGAGGGGCTCGGTCACGTACACGAGAACGTCCGGACGTGTCGCCGCGAACCGCTGGTCCGACACCATGTACTCCTCCGGCACCGCGGTCGCCGCGTAGCCGATGAACGGCACCGGCTTAGCCGGATCGCTCACGTACGAGTCGCTCGCCTCTGCTGCGGCCGGCGGTTCAAATGCGAGACGGCCGCCTTCGTGGAAATACAGCGTCTGCGGGTTGGCTCCCGGCGCGGGCCACTCCGGATACCGACGCCAGACATTCGAGCCGGTCTCGAACACGTACGCCTTGGGCAGCTTCGGATCACCCTTGTCCTTCAAATGAAACTCGAAGAACGGGAGGAGAATGTTCTCGCGGTAGTACTTCGCCGTCGCCGCCGCGAAGTCGACACTGCCCAGTCGTCTGCCCTCATAGCGCGCCCACCCGCCATGCACCCAGGGTCCCATGACAACGCTGGTGGTGATGCCGGGATTGTTCTTCTCGATTGCGTGATACACACGCAACGGTCCCATCAGGTCCTCGGCGTCGAACCAGCCGCCAACTGTGAGCACCGCACAGTGAATGTTCTTCAAGTGTCGCCAGATGGCGCGGGACTGCCAGTACTCGTCGTAGGTGGGATGAGCGATGGTTTCGTCCCACATGGGGTTGTGACCGGCGATCTGTCGCGTCACATTCGCGACGGTGCCCAACTTCAAGAAGAACTCGTACCCGTCACTTGTTCCGTAGTCGAAAGGCAGGTGCACCTTGGGAGGCGGCCCCGCACCAGGAGGGAACGACACCGCCCCGTCGAAGAGCGCCGCCAGCATCAACGCGCCGCCGCGATACCAGTCGTCACCGAGAAACAGGTCAGCCACCGGCGCCTGCGGTGATGCGGCCCTGATCGCCGGGTGCGTGTCGATGATCCCGGCCGCCGTGAAGAAACCCGGGTATGAAATGCCCCAGATGCCAACGCGGCCGTTGTGATTCGGCACATGTTGCAGGAGCCACTCGACCGTGTCGTACGTGTCCGTGCTCTCGTCGACGTCCGCAGACGTCAGCTTCTCCGGTCGGTGAGGGGTGACATGCACGAATCCGCCTTCGGACAATCGCCTCCCGCGAACGTCCTGCCGGACCCAGATGTACCCCGTCCGGAGAAACGCATCCGTGTGGACGGCCGCCGCTCCGTACTCCTCCGATCCGTACGGGCTGATCCCGAATGGCGTCCGTAGCAGCATGAACGGATAGGTCGTCGATGCGTCCTTGGGCACGAGTACCGACGTGAACAGCTTCACGCCGTCGCGCATCGGGATGCGATATTCGTACTTGGTGTAGTGCTCGCGGGCGTCGTACGGGTCCGGGGGGCTCTCCTCGGCAGAGGGCGTCAGGAGCACGCGGACACCCAAGTCGTCATCAGACCCGGATGGTAGGTCTCCAGCGGCCCGGATCGCTTCGTCCGGCGACGAACGGAGGCGGCAAGTCGAGTGCCCGCCAGCTGGTGCCACATGACCCATCGGGCGATGCCGCCAAGCAGGCCGGGCAGGGTCCGCGTCGCCAGAGGTGAGGTCGTCGGAGTCAATGGTCGAAGATCAGGTTGACCCGGCTACCCCAGCGTCTGAACATGTGCAAGGTGACACAACCTCGTATCCGGACCCGAGCACCGTGGCACCGAGAGTATTCCTGGAGGCCACCGATGACCTACGCTGCGTCGTCCAAGACCGGGGAGGCTAACAGATGCTGGCACTGACCACCACCGCCACTGACGAAGTGGTGCGCATCACCGAGGTACCCGATCCCGTCCCCGCGCCGAATGAAGCTCTGGTCAGGGTGGAGGCGACGAGCCTCAACCGCGGCGAGATCACACGGGCGAAGGCTGCCCCGCAGGGTCAGCAGGTCGGCTGGGACGCGGTCGGTGTGGTTGAGCGTGCAGCGCAGGTCGGCGGTCCGCCGGTGGGCACCACCGTCGTCGGGCTGGTCAACAACGGCGCATGGGCGCAGCGCGTGGCAGTGCCCGTGGATTTCCTCGCGGTCGTGCCCCAAGGGGTCACCGTTGCGCAGGCCGCGTGCCTCCCCGTCGCCGGTATGACCGCGTACCGGGCGCTTGCGACAGGCGGCTTCCCGGCAGGGAAGAGCGTGCTGATCACGGGCGCGTCCGGTGGGGTCGGTCACCTCGCCTTGCAACTCGCTCGCAGCGTGCAGATGACCGTGACCGGCCTGATCCGCGATCCCGAAGGGAACGCCGCCGCTGCCGCGTCATGCCACCACGTGATCCGCAGCATTGGCGACGCGCAGGGTCCTTTCGATCAGATCCTCGACGGCGTCGGTGGCGAGGTCCTCACTCGCTGCCTCGATGTGGTCGCGCCGCACGGAACGGTGGTGTCGTACGCTTCGACCCTGCTTGAGCCGGCGACACTCGGTCCGCGCTGGTTCGGCGCGCACATCGGTGCAACGCTGCGCGCGATGCTGCTCTTCGACGAGCTGCGCTATACGCAGAGTGCGTCGTCGGACCTCAGTAGACTCTGTGCGTTCATTGCATCCGGAACGCTGATGCCGCATATCGATGTGGAGGCCGACTGGACTCGCGGCGGTGAACTCGCGCGTGACCTTTACGAGCGTCGAGTCACCGGCAAGGTCGTCCTACGCGTGGGTGCGCCCTAGGCCAAGGGTCAATTCGCGGCGGCGCGCGTGGCCGGCGGTGAGCGCTGTAGCACCGGGAGTGGGAAGCCGGGCGTGGCGTCGTCACTTCTCGGCTGATCGTTTCCGAGCCCCCGCGGGGGAGTTCAAACGGGCATCATCGACCAATGGCATTCAAGACGATCATCGAGCCCTTCCGCATCCACTCCGTCGAACCTCTGATCATGACCTCGCCAGCCGCTCGCCGCAAAGCGGTCCGTCGGGCAGGCTTCAACCTCTTCGCGCTCCATTCCCGTGACGTGCTCATCGACTTGCTGACGGACTCGGGAACGGGCGCCATGTCGGCGGATCAATGGGCCGGGATTCAGCGCGGTGACGAGAGCTATGCCGGCTCTCCGTCCTGGTTCCGGTTTCTGGAAAGCGTGAGCGACCTGTTCCCGTTCAAGCACATCATCCCGACGCACCAGGGTCGCGCCGCCGAGAAGATTCTGTTCTCAGCCATCGCTGGGCCGGGCCAGATCGTCCCCAAC